>DAIOEI010000187.1:0-5213 GCA_036746335.1 Hydrogenophaga sp.
AGGTTGTCTTCGAGCACGTAATACTCGCCCTTGCCCTGTGCATCGGGCGCCCGCACGATATCCACACCGGCGATGTGCGAGTAGATCTGGTGGGGCACGTGAACACCCATCATTTCCGGGCGGAACTGGGCGTTCTGGAAAATCTGGTCGGCCGGGATGATGCCCGCCTTGATGATTTCCTGGTCGTGGTACACGTCGTGGATGAAGCGGTTGAGCGCGGTAACCCGCTGAACCAGACCCTCCTGCATGCTCTTCCACTCGTGTGAAGGGATGATGCGGGGAATCAGGTCAAAGGGAATCAGGCGTTCGGTGCCCGAGCCGTCTTCGTCTTTGGCGCCGTACACCGCAAAAGTGATGCCCACGCGGCGGAAGATCATTTCGGCCTCTTCGCGCCGGGAAGCCATGACCTCTGGGGGTTGCTGCGAAAGCCAGCGCGCGTAATTCTTGTAATGGATGCGAACCTCGTCGGGCGAGGCGTTCATTTCGTCAAACATCGGTCGGCTCATGGGCAATTTTCTCCTGACGGCAAGCTAGCAAGGACCGGGCCAGCAGCTACAGCGGACGCAAGACGTCCGACGGGATCACTCGGTCTGCCGTTCATCTTGCCACGAAGCGCCCGGAAGGTGCTCGGGTGCGCCAGCCGGGTCGGCCCGGCCCCATCGGGCCATGGCCGCACCATGGTGCCAGAAGCGCAGCACCTGCTCACGGTGGCATGCCACTTGGTCAGGCTCCTCGCTGCGCCACACCGCCATGCCACACACGGGTGACTCGGCCCAGCGAATGCCGCGCGCCCGATAGCGCTCCAAAACCACCTCGGACGGATGCTGGAACCGGTTTCGATAACCCGACTGGACCAACACCCAGCGAGGCTGGAGCGTATTGAGCAGCACCGGGCTGCTGGATGTTTGGCTGCCGTGGTGGGGTGCTACCAGCAAGGTGGCACGCTCGGCGGGCCGCAACAGCGCCAGGCGGGTCTCGTGACGAGCGTCCAGATCGCCGCCGAGCCAGGCCGCATGCTGCCCATTGCTGATGCGCAACACACACGACATGGCATTGCTGGACAGGCGGCCTTTGCCCTCGGGGTCGTAGTGCTCGGCCGACGGGTGCAATATCTCAAAGTCCACCCCATCCCATTGCCACCGCTGACCCGCCAGGCAGCGCCGCGCCGCCTGATCGTCAAACGAAGACAGCCAGCGCGCCGCGGGCCAGGCGGTGCGCACAGCCTGCATGCCACCGGCGTGGTCGCTGTCAATGTGGCTGACCACCACCATATCGGGCTGCTCCCCCCAAGCGCGCAGCAAAGGCACCACCAGGCGCTGCCCGGCATCGCTGTCCGGGCCATAGCGCGGACCAGTGTCATACAGCATGCTGTGCGTTGCTGTACGCACCAGCAGCGCACTGCCCTGCCCCACATCGATTGCATGCACCTCAAAGCTGCCCGCAGCGGGACGATCGGGTTGCCACAGCAGCGCCGGCCCGCACAGTACAAGCCCGGCCAGACGCACGGCCCAGGGCCAGGGCATCACCAGCAGCACACCGCCCACCACGGCTCCCAGCGCCAGCAACAGCGGTGGTACCGGGCGGTACACCACCGCCCAGGGCCATTGCGCCAGCCAGGCCAGCACGGCCGTCAGCCCCCGCACCCCCAAAGCGGCCAGTTCCCACAGGCCTGGCACCACCGCACCGAGCATGGCCAAGGGGGTGACCCCCAGCGTCACCCAGGGAATGGCCAACAGGTTGGCTACCAGACCCACCACCGAAAACTGGCCAAAGAGCAGCAAGCTCAAGGGCGCCAGTGCCAGCGTCATGACCGCCTGCTCCCGAAGCAGTCGCACGCCTGCGCCGCCGGCCTGACGTACCTTTGAGCCGGCATGCACCGGCCTGGAAGCAGAAACTGCTTGCCGTTGGCCCGGATCGGACGCGAACAGTATCCCTACCGCGACAAAGCTCAGCCAGAAACCGGCCTGCAGCAGCGCAAATGGGTCCAACCACAGGACCAGCGCCATGGCAGCCAACCACACCACAGGCCAGGGCCATTGACGGCCCAGCAAGCGCAGCAACACCACCAGCGCGAGCATCAGTACCGTGCGTTGCGACGGAATGCCCCAACCAGAAAAGGCGGCATAGGCAGTGGCCAGCGCCACGCCGCCCAGACCGGCAGCCCAGGGGACTGGCACGGCCAACACCAGCGCCGCACGCCACATGGCCATGCGGCGCCAGAAGGCTCCCACCAGCCGCACAGCGAGCCAGGCAAACATGGTCACGTGCAGCCCCGAGATGCTCATCAGATGGGCCACCCCGGTATCCCGGAAAAGCATCCAGTCCGCACGCTCGATGGCACTTTGCTCGCCCACCACCAAAGCCGCCAATACGCCGGCGCTGCGGGGATCTGAGACCCGCTGTCGAATCTGGTCGCTGACATCTTGCCGCAGGCGTGCAAGACGCCAGGGCGCTTGAGCCAGCCGTTGCGGCGCCGGGTCGCGGGCGCCAGTGCGCACGTAGCCGGTGGCACCAATGCCGTTCTCCCACAACCAGCGTTCCCGGTCAAAACCGTTCGGGTTCGCGTTCCCGTGAGGGCTTCGCAGGCGCACACGCAGGCGCCATCGCTCGCCCGCGCGGGGGCCGTTTTCTGCCAAGCTTGAGGGCGGTGTATCGCGCTGGTACCAACTCAACTGCAAGCGCTGCGGCAGGTCCACGGGGCGGCCCGCTTTCTCGGCGGCCTCGACAGACATCTCAAATCGCCAGTGCTCGGCGCCTCGGCTGGGCAAACCCACGATGCGCCCCGTCAGATCAAGGTCCATCCCCTGCAACTCGGGGTTCAAGGACTTCGCTGCCATCTGGTTGGCCCGCCAACCCGCCTGGCCAGCACCCAGGGCAGCCGCACACCCAAAAATACAGAGCGCCAATGCCCAGTGGCCCAGGGCCCCACCACCATGAGCCCAGGAACATGGCCGCCCAAGGGCCCACAAAAGCACAGCCGCTACAAGACCGCCAGCGCACAGGCTGGCGTAGGCCACGGTTGACCACAACTCCGGCTGCTGAAGCTGCAAGCCAATGCCCAGTACCCAGCCCAGCAGGCCGCTTACCCACGGAAAGGCCATGCAAGCCCCCCATTTCGCAAACTCTGCGCCGTTTTGTCATCGGCACATGGCGCAAGACTTGCTAGCATGCAATGCCGTCGTGCAGCCATTCGGGCTGTGTGCGAAAGCATGTATTCAATTCCCCCTGTTGAAAGCCCCCGAGCATGGCCATTCACGTTGCCCTGAGCCACATCACCCATTATCGGTACGACCGCCTGGTCAAACTGGGGCCTCAGGTGGTGCGCCTGCGCCCCGCCCCCCACAGCCGCACAAAGGTGTTGTCATATTCCCAAACTATCGAGCCAGCCACGCACTTCATCAACTGGCAGCAGGACCCGTTTGCCAACTACCAGGCCCGCCTGGTGTTCCCCGAGCCCACCACCGAGTTCAAAGTCACGATCGACCTGGTGGTCGAGATGGCGGTGCACAACCCTTTTGACTTCTTCCTGGAGCCCGGCGCCGAGGAATTCCCGTTCTCCTACGACGCGGCGCAAACGCTGGAGCTGGCACCCTACCTCGCCACCGCGCCATTGACACCGGAACTCAAGGCCTATCTGGCCAAGGTAGACCTCAAGAAGCGCCGCACCATCGACTTCCTGGTCGATGTGAATCAGATGCTGCAGCGCGACATCGCCTACACCATCCGCATGGAGCCGGGGGTGCAAACGCCGGAAGAAACGCTCAAGCTCGGCAGCGGCTCCTGCCGAGACACCGGCTGGCTGTTGGTGCAGATGCTGCGCCACCTGGGTCTGGCGGCGCGCTTCGTTTCGGGTTACCTGATCCAGCTGGCACCCGATGTGAAAAGCATCGACGGCCCGAGCGGACCTGAAAAAGATTTCACCGATCTGCACGCCTGGTGCGAGGTCTTCCTGCCTGGCGCCGGCTGGATCGGCCTGGACCCCACATCCGGCCTGCTCGCCGGCGAGGGCCATATTCCGCTGGCCTGCACGCCACAGCCCTCCAGCGCCGCACCAGTCGAAGGGGGTGTGGACAAGTGTGAAGTGGTGTTCAGCCACCACATGGGCGTGACGCGCATTTACGAGTCCCCGCGCGTGACGAAGCCCTACACCGAGGAGCAGTGGGAAAGCGTGGTCGCGCTGGGTCAGCAGGTCGATGCCGATCTGGTCAAGCACGACGTGCGCCTGACCATGGGCGGTGAACCCACCTACGTGGCCGTGACCGACCGCGACGCCGCTGAATGGAACACCGACGCGCTCGGCCCTACCAAACGCGGCTACGCCACCGAGCTGCTCGGCCGCCTGCGCGAGCGCTATGGCAACGGTGGCTTCGTGCACATGGGCCAGGGCAAGTGGTACCCCGGCGAGCAACTGCCGCGCTGGGCGCTCTCGGTGTTCTGGCGCGCCGACGGCGAGCCCTGCTGGCACAACCCGGCTTTGCTCGCTGACGAACGCGATGTCGCCAACTTCTCCGCTGATGACGCCTTGCGTTTCACGCAGACCCTGGCGCGTCAGCTCGGTCTGTCCACGCAATACATCACGCCTGGCTACGAGGACACCTGGTACTACCTCTGGCGCGAACGCCGCCTGCCAGTGAACGTGGACCCGTTCGACGCCAAGCTCGACGACGAGCTGGAGCGCGCGCGCCTGCGCCGTGTCTTCAGCCAGGGACTGGACGCGACCGTGGGTTATGTGCTGCCGCTGCAGGCCAACGGGCAAGGTGCGCTCCACCGCGTCAGCGGGGCGCAGTGGTCCACCGGCCCCTGGTTTTTCCGCGATGAACGCATGTACCTGATTCCTGGCGACTCGCCCATGGGCTACCGGCTGCCGCTGGATTCCCTGCCCTGGGTGTCCGCAGGCGACTACCCGTACCACATCGAGCAAGACCCGCACACCGCCCGCGATCCTCTGCCGCGTGGCGCCACCCTCAAACACCAGGTTTCGCCGCACACCATCGGCGGCGGTTTTGCCGAAGGCGGTGTGGTTTCGATGCAGGGCAGCGACTACGGCGGCACCGGGCTGCCCCTGAGCGGGGCCGGGGATGGCCCGTCCGCCGCGCCGACCGGCCCAGGCACGGCCCCTGCTCAGGCGCTGTCGTCGCGCTTCCCGCAGCGCAACGAATCGGCCGCCTGGCTCACCCGCACCGCGCTGGTGGTCGAAGCGCGCGACCCGCAGC
>DAIOEI010000188.1:0-5197 GCA_036746335.1 Hydrogenophaga sp.
GGCAAGACGCCGCCGTGGCCGGGTTTGGCGCCCTGGCTGAGCTTGAGCTCGATCATCTTGACTTGCGGCTCCAGCGCCTGGGCCTTGAACTTGTCTTCCTGGAAGTGGCCGTGTTCGTCGCGGCAGCCGAAGTAGCCCGAGCCGATTTCCCAGATCAGGTCGCCGCCGTGCAGCCGGTGCCAGGAGGAGATGGAGCCTTCGCCGGTGTCGTGGGCAAAGCCGCCGCGCCGGGCGCCCGCGTTGAGCGCCTGGATCGCGTTGGCCGAGAGCGAGCCGAAGCTCATGGCGGAGATGTTGAACAGGCTGGCCGCGTAGGGCTGGGTGCAGTCCGGCCCGCCGATGTGCACGCGGAAATCGTGGCTGGCCAGAGCGCTGGGCACCAGCGAGTGGTTGAGCCACTCGTGGCCATCGGCCTGGACATCCCGCTGGGTGCCGAAGGGGCGCTTGTCGGTCTCGCCCTTGGCGCGGGCGTACACCAGGCTGCGCTGGTTGCGCGAAAACGGGGTGGCTTCGGTGTCGCTTTCCAGAAAATACTGGCGCATCTCGGGCCGGATTTTTTCCAGCATGAAACGCAGGTGGCCGATCACCGGGTAGTTGCGCAGCACCGAGCTGCGGGTTTGCACAACGTCCCAAGCACCCAGTGCGCTCAAGCCGGAAAAAATCAGGAAAACCCAACCACCAACACCAAAACCAAGCAGTGTGAAGAGGCTCAACAAACTCAGCAGCAGGCACAGTGCGAACGCGGTGTAGCGTACGGGGTACAGGGCGTTGAGGCGGTCGAGCATGGGGGCTTTCAATGAAGGGGGCGGCTACACTGCCGACATCATATGACGCCGCGCCAGAACCCATGAGCACACCCGACACCGCCACCAGCCCGATGACGCCCCAGGACTTTGATGCGCTTGACGCCATCCTGGACGACTTGCGCACGCGGGGTGAAGATGTGCCGCAGTGGGAGTTTTGTGAAGGCGCAATCGCGGCACTGGTGTGCACGCGCCGAGCCGTGGAGCCTGACGAATACCTGCCACTGGTGCTGGGTGTGGACGAAACCCTCTCGCTGACTGATGCCATCGAGGCCGCAGCACCTTCTTTCGCGGATGCCAGTCAGCGGCAACGCTTCATGGCTTTGTGGCAGCGGCGTTGGGCAGAGGTGGTTCTGGCCCTGGACACCGACGTTCAAACCCTGGAAGACGACCGCGCTTACCATCCCGAAGTGATGGATGTGCGCGGTGCAGTGGCCGATTTGCCGGAAGACGCTCGCGCCGACCTGACGGGGCATGAACTGCCGTCTTTTGCCCAGGTATGGGCGCTGGGCTTCATGTTTGTGGTGGAAAACTGGCCAGAGGAGTGGGAGGCGCCCCGCCATGCTGAAGCGGCAGAAATGCTGGAGCAGGCGCTGGAGGCCGTCGTGGCCTTGACAGAAGACGACACCGACCCTCCCACGGTGTGCATGCACAGGGAAGACGGCCCGCCCAGCGTGAGCGATGCGCGTCTGAATGCCTTTGGAGCGGCCATTTGGGCGGTGTACGACCTGCGCCAGGTCTGGCGCAGCCTTGGGCCTCGCCTCGCACCGGTCCGTCAAACCGCCAAGGCGGGTCGCAACGACCCATGCCCCTGCGGCAGCGGCTTGAAATACAAGAAGTGCCACGGCGCCTGAGCCAGACGCCGTGGCGGGCTTGCATACGCTCCTGGCGCGGGCGCATCAACCCTTTTGCATTTCCCGGAGCAATTCGAGAATGCGGGCGCGGCTGCGCTCGAAGTCGGTGTTGAGCAAGGTGCTGGCCAGGTCCATCCGCTGGTTACGGGCCAATGCGAGCGCCTGCCGGGCCACAGCATGGAAGCGGCCATGCTCCTGTTGCAGCTCCACCAGGCGGGCATCCAGATGGGCACAGCGCGCCACGGTGAGGTTCAACCAGCGGCCCAGAGGGCTTTCATCGGCATCGGTCAATGGGGCGATATGCCGGGAGCGGTTCGGGTCCACCGCCAGGTGCTCGTTGTAGAGCACACACCACTCCAGATGGTGTATCACGGCGGCTTGCAGGTCCAGCCGGTCGGGCAGGACCACTTCGCCCGGCCGGCTGCCGGTTGCTGAGGCGGTCGAAGCGCCATCCGGCCCGGTTGCCAAGCTGGAGCGCGCGCGCGACCATGGCAGAAGTTGAAGCAATTGCTGGAATCTCATCTCATGTCAATGTCGGCACAGGCCTTGTGCAGATGCGCAGACGCTCTGTGCTCCGGATACCACCCGTTACCTTATGTCGCAAAGGCCTGCTTAAAAGGGTTTTCAACCAAAATCACGAAAAACCACATGGATCAGCGTCTGTGAGTAGTCTTTTAGCATCAAGGTCGTGAATTTGTCCACGACTTCTGTGGGGGCACTTCAGGACCTTGCAGCTTCAAGGCCGTGTGTTCAAGGGCCTTCCAGCACGCGTGCCAGCATTTGAGCGAGTGCGTGTTGCACTGCAGCTTGGCGCACGGCTGCACGGTCACCCAGGAACCGCCGTTGTTCAGCGACCACACCGTGGACACTTGCCCAGGCGAACCAGACCGTACCCACCGGCTTGTCATGACTGCCCCCCGTCGGGCCGGCCACGCCGGTAACGGCTACCACCCATTGGGCAGCCGAATGCGACAGCGCACCTGCTGCCATGGCGCGGGCGACCGCCTCGCTCACGGCGCCGTGTGTTGCGACCAAGGCAGGCGGCACGCCCAGCAGCTCGCACTTGGCGGCGTTGGAGTAGGTGACGAAGCCCCGCTCGAACCATGCGCTGGAGCCACTGAGATCGGTGCAAGCACCAGCGATCAGGCCGCCGGTGCAGCTTTCGGCTGTGGCCAGCATCTGCCCCCGCGCCTGGAGTTCACGCGCCAACTGTTCGACCAGGGTGGAAACGGACGGACGGTTCATGGTCCTCAGTACCGCCACAGGGCTATCACCAGCAATGTGCACAGGGCTGCAGCAAAGTCGTCCAGCATGATGCCGAACCCGCCGCGTGGGCCAAAACCTTTGAACGTTTGGTCTGCCCAGGCCATGGGGCCAACTTTGACCGCATCGAACAAGCGAAACAGGGCAAAAGCCACCAGTTGCCCCCAGAAGGAGGTGGGCGAGACCAGCCACAGCACCAGCCAGAACGCGATGATCTCGTCCCACACGATGTGGCCGGAATCGGCAATGTGCATGTGCCGGGCGGTCACGGTGCAGGCCCACCAGCCGACCAGCGTGCCCAGGCCGATGACCCACGCCCAGGCCATGTCGGACAAATGGGATTGCAGCAGCAAGAAGGCTGCCCAGGCCCACAGCGTGCCGACCGTGCCCGGCGCTACCCGGCTCAGACCGGAACCCGCCCCAAAGGCGATGAAGTGTGCCGGGTGACTGAACAGGTCACGCAGGCTGGGGTGTGGCTTTGGCGTTGGAGGTGAAGAAAGCGCCGGAGGCTTTGTGGGTGGCTGCAGGGGTTCGGCATCAGACATGATTGGATTATGAAACCCTCTTCGCGCGATCTGCCTCAGCCGCTGGGCTTTGATGCCCGGCCCACAGTGCGCAAGAGTGGCCAGGTCTCAAATGAAGTGGTCGAAGCCACGGGTAGGGATGTCCTGCGTCCGACCATCGGCATGCAGCAGGCGCAGGCCGCTGCCGCTGCGGATATGGCCGATGCGGTGTACAGGCGTCTGGCTGCGCTCGGCGGCCATCTGCACCCGCTCCCGGTTTTCCGGGGGGGCGGTGAACAGCAACTCGTAATCGTCGCCGCCGTGCAGCAGACAGCGTTGGCGGTGTGGCTCGGCGAGTGACTGCAGGCCGTGTGGGACCGGCAAGCGCGCCATCTCGATATCGGCGCCAAGCCCACTGGCCCTCAGCACATGACCCAGGTCGCCAGCCAGGCCGTCACTCAAGTCGATGGCTGCATGGGCAATGCCCAGCAGTGCTTGCCCCAACGCCAGGCGCGGCTGCGGGCACTCCAGCTTTTCGCGCCAAGTCTCCAGAGCGCCCGCTGGGCTGTGCGCGAGCGCCCAAGGGGTGCCCATCAGGCATTCGAGCGCCAGCCGAGCCTCACCCACGGTACCACTGAGGTAAAGGTCGTCGCCGACTCGGGCATCCTGTCGGCGAAGGGCCAACCCTTCAGGACATTCGCCGAAGACGGTGATGCAAAGGTTCAGTGGGCCACGTGTGGTGTCTCCACCCACCAGCGGGCAGCCGTGGACAACGGCCAGCGACCGCAAGCCAGCGGAGAACTCGGCCAGCCACGCATGGTCCACGTCGGGCAAGGCCAGGGCAAGGGTAAAGCCCAGTGGGCGGGCGCCCATGGCGGCCAGATCGCTCAGATTGACCGCCAGCGCTTTGTGCCCCAGGCGCGCCGGGGCCACATCGGCGAAAAAATGGCGCCCCTGCACCAGCATGTCGCTGGAGATGGCCAGCACGTGACCCGGCCGTGGTTTCAGCAAGGCGCAATCATCGCCCACACCCAGTTTCACCTGTTCCCAGTGTGGGTCGGTTTCCCATTGGAAGTGTTGGCGGATCAGCGCAAACTCGCCACGATCTCCGTCCAGCTTGGTGCTCATGGGTGGGTGTTCGGTGGCGCCGCAGAGGGTGAGGCGCCTTTTGGCTCCAGTGCGCCCTGTTCAGTGCGTGCGTCGGTTCGTCTGGGCTCCGGGTTGGGGTCTGAAACGGTGCCATCGCTGCCTTGTGACCACACCCATGCGCCCGCCTCGGGCTCCTGTGCATCGACTTCGCTGCGCAAGAACGCTTCTGCCCAGAGGCGACTGTCTTCGTCCATCACCTCGCGTGCGGGGTCCACCGCCCAGGCCGCTTCGATGTCGCTTACATCTTCGGCTGTGCCCGCATCTTCGGCGCGCGGGGGTACGAGGAAACTCAATGGATGGCTTCGCAAGCGCCGTCTGACGGCCAGCCCGATCAGGCTTCGGTTCACATCACTGACGTTCTGCGCCTTCAGGGCCAGACGGAAAGCAAAGTAGAAGCTGACCATCAGGTTCACCGGTCCAATCAAGAGCACCCCGGCTACGGCCCACCAGAAGGCAGGATCCACAAAAACGGCAGGGCCCAATGCAGCGGCGGCGGCGGTCAGCTGTCCTGCGGCCAGGGTGACATGGCGAATATCCAGTCCCAAGCCAAAGAACTGGGCGAAAGCGGGCACCAGCCCCAACATCAGGCCCAGGGAAATGTTGGCGGCCAGGCCCGAGATGTTGT
>DAIOEI010000189.1:0-5195 GCA_036746335.1 Hydrogenophaga sp.
ACGCTGATGCGCATAGAGCAAGCGATCAACGCCGGGCTGAGCAACGGCCCGCTGGACTTGATCGACCCCGCTTGGCTGGACCGCAAGGCCAATATCGAGTTTTTGCGCGGGTATTACCGGGTTTACCGGGGTTTGAGCATTGTGCGCGTGGTGGACTCGCAGTTCAGTTTGGACGAATCGGCGCCAGACTCGCGGGTGCAGGGTGTGTTGCGCCTGCAACTGGCCGACAGCAACGGCAACACCCAAATGCGGGAGTTCCGGCTGCAAGCCCGGTTCGCCCAGAAAAATGGCAAGACTGTTCTGGCGGGCTTGCAGTCGGAGGGGAACCCTTGAGCACGCACAGCACGCCTTCTCATGCACTGCAAGACCAGGCCACCACGCTGAGCCCATGGCGTTGGCTGGCGGCGGCGCTGCTGGTGGTGCTGGCGGTCTGGCTGGGCTGGCAGGCCTGGGAACGCAACCTGGCCGAGGCTTGCCGCTTGAACGAATGGCCTTATTTGCAGCGCTGTGTAGACCCGGCAACGCTGCCCGAAGAGGAGCAGATCGCCATCCTGCGCAAACGGGTTACAGAAAATCCGGGGGATTCTTTTTCCTGGGTCAAGCTGTCGGCCTTCGCCGACCGGCCGGGTGGTATTCCGGGCATGGACGCCGCCACCGTGATTGCCACAGCGGAGCGGCTGGCACCGCACCATCCGCATGTGTTGCAGATGCGCTCCAACCGCGCGCTGGTGCAAAAGCGCTGGGCCGATGCGCTTGCGCCCCTGATCGAGCTGACGCAATACCACCGGGACAGCCACTCTGCGAGGGTGCTGGCTCTGCTCATGGGCCAGCTCCCGCAGGAGCCGGCTCTGTTTCTGGCCATGAGCAGCGCGGTCAAGGCAGACGCACGCTGGCTGGACCGCGTGGTGCGGCAGATGCCTCAACTGAAGGTGCCGGTGCTGACGTCCATGCCACTGGTCAATGAGTTGGTGGAGCAAGACCGGCTGGAGCCGGCGACCGGGCAGTTTCTGATCCGCCAGCTCAAGGCGGAAGGCCATTGGCTGGATGCGTATGGCCTGTGGCTGCATTTGTGGAAGCGGCCGATGGGCTTGCTGTTCAACGGTGATTTTGAGCAGAACTTCATTCCGCACGGCTTTGACTGGGAGATCACCGACACCAACATGCACCGGGCGGGTGCGCAGGTGTACCAGTCGGGCCGGGGGGATCGCGGCCAGGTGCTGCAGGTGGTGTTCACCGGGCGGGAGATTCGCCAGCCCATGGTGCGGCAACACCTGCTGCTGACGCCGGGCAATTACCGCTTGACGGGGGAGTTCCAGTCAAGCGAGCTGCGCAGCCAGAACGGGCTGAGCTGGGTGCTGCGCTGCGCCACCGGCGGCAAGGAGCTGGGCCGCAGCATGGCGATACGCGCGCAGGGTCGGAGCTGGCAGAAGCTGGACTTGCCGTTTACAGTCACCCCAGACTGCGGGCTGGGTGTAGAGTTTTCCCTGCGCACGCAGGCGCCGTTTGAGGCGCGCGCCGGCATACGCGGCGAGATTCTGTTTGACCGCTTCAATCTGGTTCAGGAGTGAAGCCATGATCGACCTGCACAGCCACATTTTGCCGGGCATCGACGACGGCGCCAAAACGCTGGAAGACTCGCTGGCCATGGCGCGTATAGCGGTGGACGATGGCATCCGCATCATGGCCTGCACGCCCCATATTTACCCGGGCATGTACATGAATGACGGCCCAGACATTGCCCGGCGGCGCGACGCGCTGCAGGCCGAGCTGGACCGGGCGGGCATTCCGCTGAAACTGGTGGTAGGGGCCGATGTGCACCTGGTGCCCGGTTTGCTCGACGGCCTGCGCAGCGGCAGCGTGCCCACGCTGCACCGCACGCGCTACCTGCTGCTGGAGCCCTCGCACACCACACCGCCCCCGCGGTTTGAAGATTCGGTGTTTGACCTGCTGGCTTCCGGTTATGTACCCATCATCACCCACCCGGAGCGGCTGACCTGGGTGGAGAACCATTACCCGGCGTTTTTGCGGTTGATCGAGCAAGGGGCCTGGATGCAGGTGACCGCCGGAGCGCTCACAGGCATGTTTGGCCCGCGCGCGCAACACTGGGGCGAGCGTTTTCTGGGCGAGGGGCATACCCACATCATTGCGAGCGATGCCCACTCCACCGGCCGCCGCAAGCCGCGCATGAGCGAGGCCGTGGCGATTGCCACCCGGATGCTGGGCGCCGAGGAGGCACGCCGCCTGGTGGTGGACCGGCCCAGAGCGGTGCTGGAGAACCGGGCACCCGACTTGTTCCCGCTCCCCAAGAACGCGGCGCCACCACCCTCCAAGATGGGTAAATGGCTGTCCAAATGGGGGCTGGGCCGCTGACTGCGGGCAAATTCCCGAAATGTGGTGCAAATACATCGCTGTTTTTGGGTTGCACTGCAATATTTTTCTTGACGGCAGGCTGTGCATACCGATAATTAAAAGCATGAGTCCGCTGAACCCTTCTGGCAGGCCTTATCACTTTTTTACGGGTGGAATATGAAATTCAAGCTTCTCGCTCTTGCCGGCTTGGTGGCCGCTTCTGGCTCCGCCCTGGCTGAGTCGGCTCCTTACGCCAAGCTCACTTCTGTGAATGGCTTGGTGACCGTGTCGGCCAATAGCCAGATGACCAATGCCAAAGCCGGCATGGCCCTGGCCCAAGGTTCGCAAGTGCTCGTGAGCAGCACCGGCTCTGCCAATGTGCAGTTCGCCAATGGCTGCGCTGTGTTCCTCAAGCCCGGCCAGTCCATGGCTGTGAGCAACGCAGAGTGTTCGTCCATCAACGCTCAACGCACCAGCGTTGGCGTGGCTGCCGGTTCCGCCACGGGTGGTATGGGTGTAAGCCTTGCCGCAGCCGGCTTGAGCGCAACTCAAATCTTTGTTTTGACAGCTGTAGCCGCCGCCATCGGTGTGGCCGGTCTGGTGGAAATCATCGAAAACGATGACGATACCGTCACTTTGGTCGCTACTGACAGCGAGGGTGGAACCGTTCAGACTACCATTCCGGCTCGCCGTCCGGCTCGCCGTCCGACTCCTCCCATCAGCGGCGCCTGATTTACGGGTGAAGACAGACCCGGTTTGTCATCACCTCCTCAAAAAAGAGCCTTCGGGCTCTTTTTTTTCGTGTGTGGTTTGTAGAGGGAATGGGTATGAATGTGCTGATCGTCGGTGGCGCGGGCTACATTGGCTCGCACATGGTGAAATTCCTGCACGCGCAAGGCGCGCAGACCACCACGCTGGACAACCTCTCGGCCGGGCACCGCGACGCGGTGTTGCACGGCGAATTTGTGCAGGGCGACATTGCCGACCGCGCCCTGCTCGACCGGCTGCTGGCCGAGGGCGGGTTTGACGCGGTGATGCATTTCGCCTCGTTCATCCAGGTGGGCGAGTCGGTCGTGGCGCCAGCCAAGTACTACCAGAACAACGTGGTGAACACGCTCACGCTGCTCGACGCCATGGTGGCGGCCGGTGTGAAGCGTTTCATTTTTTCGTCCACCGCAGCGATTTTTGGCGAGCCGCAGAGCGAGCGGATTGACGAAGCGCACCGCAAGCAGCCGATCAACCCCTACGGCCGCACCAAGCTGATGGTGGAGCAGGCGCTGGCCGATTACGACATGGCCTACGGGCTCAAAGCGGTCTGCCTGCGCTATTTCAACGCGGCGGGCGCAGACCCGGGCGGCGAGCTGGGCGAGCGGCACGACCCGGAGACGCACCTGATTCCGCTGGTGTTGCAGGCCGCGTCTGGCCGCCGGGCGCACATTTCGGTGTTTGGCCAGGACTACGACACGCCCGACGGCACCTGCATCCGCGATTACGTGCACATCAACGACCTCTGCCAGGCGCACTGGCTGGCGCTGCAGAGTCTGGTGGGCGGCGCGGGCAGCCAGGCCTACAACCTGGGCAATGGCAGCGGGTTTTCGGTGCAGGAAGTGATCGACACGGCCCGCGCCGTCACAGGCCGCGAGATCCCGGTGCAATACGCGCCGCGCCGCGCGGGCGACCCGGCCCGCCTGGTGGCGGACTCGACCCAGGCCACCACCGCCCTGGGCTGGCGGCCGCAGTTTGCCGACCTGGCCACGCTGATCGAGCACGCCTGGCGCTGGGAGCTGAAAGCGACAGCGCGGCAAGCGTAAAACGGGCGCGGTGGGCGCTTTCTTGGGTGGGTAGCTCAAGCTGCGGCTTCACTCTGGGCAGGTATTGCCGATACGTATCCAAAGCATCCTCTTGTTCTTCACATCCACTGGTGCAACATGAACATCGAACGACTCCTGAAGCTCCCCAACGCCTTGCCTTCCGCGCCGAAGGTCGTTCGAAAGCTCATCGCCACCTTCAATCAGGAAGACGTGGACACGATGTACGTGTCTTCTTTGATTGCAGAGGACCCGGTGCTGACGGCCAAGTTGTTGAAGACCGCGAACTCGGCTTATTTCGGACTCAGCCGCACGGTGTCCAACCCCAGAGATGCGCTGAATGTGATGGGCTTGATCAAGGTCCGTGCGCTGGTGATTGCCGCCTCATTGGGCGAGGGTTTTCGATCGGTGTCGGGGGTCAACCAGACGCAGTTCTGGCGCTACAGCATCGCATCGGCCAACCTCTCGCGCAGCATCGCCCTGCCGATCAAGATCGACGAAAGCACGGCGTTCACGACCGGGCTGGTGCACAGCATTGGCGAACTGATGATGCATGCGGCCATGCCCGAAGCCATGCTGGATCTGGACCTGCGGGTGCCTGTGTTGCACATCAACAGAGCGGAAGCCGAGAAGGCGCTGTTGGGCTACAGCTATGGTGAAGTGGGGGCCGCTCTGGCTCAGGAATGGCAGTTTCCGCAGCCCATGATTAACGCCATTCGCCACCAGGCAGCGCCCTTTGCGGAGGGTGTGAACGAGCCGATTGCCGGTGTGGTGCACATCGCATCCTGGCGCGCCCGCGGGCACGAGATGGCGATGAGCGGTGAAGAATTGATGAGCAGCTACCCCGAGCCGATTGGCATGGCGCTCGGTATCCAGCCCGACATTGTTTTGGAGGATATGGCACCGATCGCTCAGGACTGATGCCACGCCGCGCTGATCCCGGCGCGGCTCAGCGCGGCCAGAGCGCCCAGAGTTGCAGCGGTTGCTTCAGGCGCCCGGCGAGCTGGTAGGCGGGGTCGCTCCAGCTGCCCCAGCCGG
>DAIOEI010000190.1:0-5152 GCA_036746335.1 Hydrogenophaga sp.
TGAAACAAACCGAAAAAAACCGGAACCGTACTGACACCCTTGCAGCGGCTTGCCCCGGCACCATCACGGTCATGTTCAACAGCTTCCTGAAAGGGGCAACACCATGAAAACCTGGATCCAACGCAGTCTCATCGGCCTGACCGCCGCCACCGTTGTGCTCGGCGGCCTCACCGCCTGCGGAACCCGCGGCGACCACGTCCGCGGCTTGAGCGAGGAGCGCATCACCGAGGTGCGCGGCAAGGCCATCGAAAAGATCAGCAGCAAGCTCGAACTCAACACCGACCAGAAAGCCAAACTCGGTGTGTTGGCCGACGAGATGATCGCCTCGCGCAAGGCCTTCAAGGGCGAGGCTGATCCGCGCGCCGACATCCAGGCCCTCATCAGTGGCAACCAGTTCGATCGCGCCAAGGCGCAGCAAATGCTGGACCAGAAGCTGCAAGCTGCTCAAGGCAGCGGCCCTCAGATGCTTGCCGCCTTTGGCGACTTCTACGACAGCCTCAGTCCCGAACAGCAAGCCCAGGTGCGTGAGCGCCTGGAAAAACGCCGTCAGGGCTGGTGGCGCCGTGGCTGAGGCCCTGCACACCATCACCCTGCAGGGGCGCCCGTACACGGCGGTGTTGCTGGCCGGTGCAGAGGACCCGCATGCCGAGCTGCTGACCCTGTTCTGGGGCCCGCAGTTTGACCGGCAGCATGCGCTGGCTTTGTGGGCGAGGGTATCGCAGCGCCAACCTGTGGAGGCTGTGCCCCTGTTGCCGCACCTGCTGGCTCTTGGCGACCGCTTTGACGCCATGCAGCGTGCCGACCAGCAACGCCTGCGCCAGTTGATCCTGCGCCACCAGGCGCTGGGCCGCCCGGTCCATTGAGCGGCCTGCCAGAATCTGCCCATGAGCCGCATTCTTTTGATCGACGACGACGAAAACCTGGGCCCGCCGCTGGCCAGCTACTTCCAGCGTTTTGAGCTTCAGCTGACCCATGCCACCCGGCCCAGTGACGGTCTGGCCCGCCTGCGGACGGGGGGCTTTGATGCCGCCATACTGGACGTGATGCTGCCAGAGATGGACGGATTCGAGTTGTGTCGCACCATCCGCCGGGACAGCGACATTCCCATCGTCATGCTGACCGCGCGCGGCGACGTGATGGACCGCGTGGTGGGGCTGGAGCTGGGGGCCGACCACTACCTGCCCAAGCCTTTTGAGCCACGCGAGCTGGTGGCCTGCATCCAGACCGTGCTGCGGCGCTTGCGCGCCCCGGCCAGTGGGCACGCGGTGGCGCTGAGTGCCGCGCCCATGCTGGCGTTCGAGGGACTGGTCATCGACACCGCGCGCCGAAGCGTGACGCGCCAGGGCGTTGAACTGGAACTCACCGGCACCGAATACGAGTTGCTCCTCCTGCTGGCACGCGAGCCGGGCCGGGTCTTCAGCCGTGACGACATCCTCAACCACATCCGCGGGCACGAGGCCGACCTCTACACCCGTGCGGTGGACATCGTGGTCAGCCGCCTGCGCAAAAAGCTCGAACCGCTGGATGCGATCAAGACTTTGCGCAACGCGGGCTATTCCCTGGCGCTGCGCCGGGTAGGCCCATGAAAACGGCATACCGCGAATCCTCCTGGCGCCGCGCCAAGCACCGCATTGCCCATTCCATCAAGCTGCGCATGGTGCTGGTGTTCCTGCTGTTGGCAGCCGCCATGACCTTCGTGTTCATCACAGGCGCGCAAAAAGCGTTCACCATGGGCTGGCGCGAAGCGGCCAGGCCGCTGCTGGTGGACTATGTGGACCGTCTGTTCGACGAAGTCACCGCCAGCGGACCCTCGCCCGGCCTGGAGCGCGCAAAGGCGCTGACCGAACGCCTGCCTGTGACGGTGACCATCAGCGGCCCGCAGGTCAACTGGGCTTCGCATCCGGAACAGGGGCCGCCGGAATGGGTCCGCGAGAAGGGCCGAGAAGATACCACCTGGAACCAGGAAGACTGGGGCAGGGGCAAAGACTGGCCGCGCATCCTGCACCGCCAGACGGCCGACGGCCACCGGATCGAATTCGGCATCAACGGCGAAGCATTTGAGCGCCGACCTCGCCTGATCGGCTTCGCTCTGACTGCCTTGCTGGTGCTCACTGGCCTGGCCTGGCTGTACGTGCGCCGCCTGCTGCGGCCGCTGGACGCCATCGGCGAAGGTGCACGGCGCTTTGGTGCGGGCGACTTCAGCCAGCCCATTCCGGAGCGCTGCTGCAAGGCGCACGACGAACTGGGCGAGCTGGCTGTGACCATCAACACCATGGGCCAGGACATCCACCAGATGCTCGAAGCCAAGCGCGCGTTGCTGCTGGCGATCAGCCACGAGCTGCGCAGCCCTCTGACCCGCGCGCGCCTGAACACCGAATTGCTGCCCGAAGACGACGCTCTGGTGAACCCGCAGCGCGAGGCGCTGCTGCGCGATCTGCAGGAAATGGCAGCCTTGATCAACGACCTGCTGGAGAGCGAACGCCTGAGTGGCGAGCACGCGGCTTTGCAGCGCGAGCCGGCTGATGTAGCCGCGCTCGCCCGCGAAGTGCTGGCGGGCTTGCAGGCCCGGCACGCCCGCGCGGCGACAGTGTCTGTTCAGACCCATGAAATGACGGTGCCCGTGGCCGTAGACCCGTCCCGCTTGCGCTTGCTGCTGCGCAACCTGCTGGACAACGCCCTGCGCCACGGCGGTGACGCCGCGCAGCCACCCGAGCTGCGCCTGCGCCCCCTGGACGGTGGCGGTCTGGAGGTGTTGGTGCGCGACCATGGTCCCGGTGTGCCAGAAGACCAGATTGGCCAGTTGGCCCAGGCTTTTTACCGCCCTGACAGCGCGCGCACCCGCAGCGCGGGCGGCGTCGGGCTGGGCCTGTACCTTTGCCGGTTGGTCGCGCAGGCGCATGGCGGCACATTCACCGTGCGCAACGCGCGGCCTGGGCTGGCGGTGACGGTGACGTTGCCCAGCATTTGAACGCAGGGCGCGTGATGAGCATCAGCCCACATGCCTGAGAAGTCGGTCATGCAGGCCCGATGAGCGCCTCCGCTCTCCTCGGTTTCGCAACTGCGTCCACATGCTTTCTGTTTTCAGCTCGGCCGTTTTAAGCCAATGCCCGCGTCAACTTTGAGGCGCTGGAAGTAGCAGGTCGCGTGGCAACACGACGGAGCAACTGCGTGAAATGCTTGCGGCTTAAGGAGGTTCCAGACGTCACTGGGGGACCTCTAAAATGCAACAAAAATTCTTGGTGTGCGCCGAAACAGATGGCTTTGCGCCTCTTGTGTTGCGTGTGCACCTGTCGAACCAACTGAACGAATAGGGATAGAGGGAGGAATCGCCAACATGGGCTTTGTTTATCTTCTGCATCTGGTGGATTCCAGCATGCAGCCTGAGCCGGCGATCGATACGCTGGATTTGAGGACTCAGGCATTGGCGACGGCATTCGTCAAACGGATGGGGGATCAACGCCTGTCCCGACCGAGCGTTCGCTTGACGGCTTTGTTGGCGAAAGCCATGGACGTTGCTGGCGACGATTGTGGTTGTTCTGGTGGTGTAGCCAACGAGGCAATAGAGTGGGACCCGTCTGCACGCCACCGCCCCGGTGGACCAGGCAGCACCTACGCCATGTGGACGTTGGTGGTTGTCGAAGAGAGCTTTCAAAAGCTCATGCCAGCCGTGTTCTATTGGGCTCGAATGGCCAAGGTGGACGTGTATGACCCGCAACTGAATTTCTACGTCGCCTGGCGCGACCCACACGGTATTGAACGCGTCATCGATCCCACCTTGGGTGCGGAGGTGTTCGCTGATCGACCTGTGAAGATCCAGGTATGGGCTGCCAAGATTGCGCCCGTGCCGGAAACGGAAAGAGATATCTCTGCTTTGGTGTCCCAACTGGATGGCAAGCAGCTCAAGGGCCGTCGCTTTTACCAGGCGTTGGGAGAGGTGTTGTGGCGGAAGTTCTCGGCTGCACACCCTGAGGTGGGTCAGCCGCTGGATGTGTTTTCCCATGATCCGCGCGACTGGGGAACTGACCTGGAGGCGCCGTGTCCGGCACTCTGGACACTCGAGGTGAAAACCCGCTACTACCCAGAGGTGCTCCGACTGCTGCGCCTGCTGGCCGGTGCGAAGCAGTTGTGCTTGTGGGTGAAAACCGCTGGCGAGTGGGTTGCGCCGGAAGCCACAGCCACAGCGCCTTCAGCCCAACCGACCGGTACACCGACGCCGAAGCAGGGGACTGCGTCGACTGAAGCACCGCTGCGTGAGCCACCCGCAGCACCTTCACAGAAACCTGTGTCCAGCGGAGCGGGTCTGGAAGGTTTGAGCCTGGTCCCCAAAGACGGGGAAACGCCCGAGCAGAAGGGTCAAGAGGAGCGTGGTAGCGGGAGTACGTCAAGTGATAGCTTGGTGCACCTTCGTCGCGTTGTCACCGAAACCCCCGAAGGTGGCGTGAAAGTCGCCATCATTCGGGAAGACCAGCCAACCGGTGACACGATCACCGTCAGGGAAAGCGAAGCGGTTGCAGAGATTTCTCGCATGGCTGTCGTCGATACCCGAAATAAGCTGGCGGCAGACCTCATCGCAAAAGGTCTGAGTCAACATGGCTTCAAGCGCAAAGGGATCAGCAGGCTCGAAAAACACTACCCCACCGGGGTGCTCGGCCTAGAAGTCGTTACACAAGCTCACCCCGGTGGAGGATTCAGTTTGAATATTGCCTTGACGGTAACTCTTGTCGCGACCCAGAAGGTGTTGAAGACTGCACGCCTGAAGGACGGTGATCTTTTTGATAGTCGCCCAACTTTGCTGACCGACCTCGTGGCGTATGACGTGTTGGCGCACGACAAGAATCAAGACGGTGATCGTTTTTCGGGCGACGATGATGAGTTGATGATCTGTGGGAGCTTGGAGCAAATCCCGGAAAAAGTCCGGTCGAAGGTGTTGCCAATCCTGGAGGTCATTCTGGCGGATGAGCCGCCATGGTTCATGCAGCCAGCGCATTGCATGGCAACATTGCACAGCGTTTATATGCGTGACGAAGGTTGGGCTGCAGGCATGTTGTCCATGAACATGGAAGACCTGATTTTGGCCCGACTTTGTGGTGTCGAGGACTGGGACGCCTACTTCAACAAGCGGGTAAAAGATGCCAAGGAGGGACGGCACGCG
>DAIOEI010000191.1:0-5126 GCA_036746335.1 Hydrogenophaga sp.
GCATGGTCAACGAAGCCTTGTTTGGCCGCACCGGCCCACGTGGTGGCCAATACGATGGTTTGGTGCAAACCATGGCCAAGACGGCAGCGCGCAGCGTGGCCAGCGGCATCGGGCGGCAAATCGTGCGCGGTGTGCTGGGCAGCCTTCTGGGTGGCAAGCGCTAAAGCCACAGAATCAAAAAACCGGCTGGGTACGCACAGGACACCCAGCCGGTTGTGGTTTTGAGGGCCCAGCACTTCAGCCCTGAGGGCGGGGCACCTCGCGAACGATGTCCTGCGCTTCAACCCAGTGCCGAATTCGCTCGGCATCTTGCGCGCGGGCTGCCGAGCCACTGGCATCCAGAAACACCATGATCAGCTCCCGGTCAGCCACCCGGGCCTGCATCACCAGGCATCGACCCGCTTCGGAGATATATCCCGTCTTTTGCAGACCGATCTCCCAGGAAGGATGGTTGATCAACCGGTTGGAGTTGCGGTACTCCACGGTGCGCTGCCCGACCTCCAGTTGGTGGCTGGGCGATGTAGATAGGTCCCGCAAAATGGGCCTCTCATGAGCCACTGAGACAAGCGTTGCCAGGTCTCGGGCACTGGATTTGTTCTGACTCAACAAACCTGTGGGTTCCACAAACCGTGTGTCGTGCATACCCAGATCCCGGGCCTTTTCATTCATCAGGCTCACAAAACGCTTCATACCGCCAGGGAAAGTCCTCCCCAGTGCATGAGCAGCCCGGTTTTCACTGGACATCAGCGACAAATGCATCAACTCACCGCGCGTGAGTCGGGTACCTACGGGCAGCCGCGAGCGACTGCCTTTGTAGGTATCCACATCGGCTTGTGTGATGGTGATGGTTTCGTCCATGGGCAGACGGGTATCTGCGATGACCAGGCCGGTCATCAGCTTGGTCAGCGAAGCAATCGGCAACACCGCATTGTCGTTCTTGCTGAACAAGACCTCGCCAGTTTTCTGGTCCATCACCAAGGCCACACTGGAAGACAGAGACAGGGGGTCGTCCGAGACATGCAGGCCCAGGCGGTGCCCCGTGGACATGCGCGATGCACTGGCTACAACGGAAGAATTTTGCCGCCGCTGAGCAGCGGTGGTTTGTTTTTTCTGGACAGAGCCCTTTTTGGCCACTTCGGTCTGGCGGGCAGTGCTTTTTTTGGCTGTTGCGCGCTGGTTCGGCGCAGTCTTGCGTGAAGCGCGCTGTGGAGTGCGGGCTTCTTCCCTTTGCGAGGCCTTTCGGGAGGATGCAAGCACCCGCTTTTGCGGTACCGCCTTGCTGGTTTTGGCTTGCGGACGAACGGCTTTTTGCTTTCGCTGCGCCGTTTGGGTTGCTACCGGTTTTTTCTTGGCCGTCCGGGATTTTTCGGTAGCTTGCACCGATTGCGGCAAGAGGAGCCCAAGCGCCAGCACCAGCCCGAGAACCGACAACAAGGCCGTGCGAATGCGGTGGACGATGGACAACATGACTCCTCTCCAAACCTGTACAAAAACGACACAACTACAGTATAGGAGCAAGAAAAAAAACTAGCAATATCAAAAGCTTGCAAAGACTTCCTCATAGATCAAAAGAAAAGAGGCCTCAAATGAGGCCTCTTTTCGCTCAAAGCGATCAAAAGTACTGCAAGTCCTTGATTTTAAAAGCTATCCCTGAGCAGCCACACGCTCGGCCTTGCTCTCCAGCTTGTTCAGCGCGCTCAAATAGGCCTTGGCCGATGCAACCACAATGTCGGGATCAGCACCCACACCATTAACCACCCTGCCGCCCAGTTGCAAACGCACGGTCACTTCGCCCTGGCTTTCGGTCGAGCCACTGGTGATCGCATTGACCGAATACAGCACCAGCTCTGCCCCGCTTTGCACATGGGTTTCTATGGCCTTGAGCGACGCATCGACCGGCCCGTTACCTTGGGCGCTGCCCTGAAACTCCTTGCCTGCGATGGTGAACACCACCGACGCCTCGGGGCGCTCGCCAGTCTCGCTGCGCTGCGAGAGCGACACCAACCCGAAGTGCTCCTTCTCGGCAGTCACGCTTTCATCGCTGCACAAGGCCAGAATGTCTTCATCAAAGATCTCGCTCTTGCGGTCGGCCAGCTCCTTGAAGGCGGCAAAAGCGGTGTTGATCTCGCTTTCAGACTCCATCTCGATGCCCAGGTCCTGCAGGCGCTGTTTGAACGCGTTGCGCCCCGACAGTTTGCCCAGCACGATCTTGTTGGCGGCCCAGCCCACGTCCTCGGCGCGCATGATTTCGTAGGTGTCGCGCGCCTTGAGCACGCCGTCCTGGTGAATGCCCGAAGCATGGGCGAACGCATTGGCACCCACCACCGCCTTGTTCGGCTGCACCACAAAACCGGTGGTCTGGCTCACCATGCGGCTGGCTGGCACGATCTGGGTGGCGTCCACGCCCACGTCCAGATTGAAGTAGTCGCGCCGTGTGCGCACCGCCATCACGATCTCTTCGAGCGAGCAGTTACCCGCGCGCTCGCCCAGGCCGTTGATGGTGCACTCGACCTGCCGCGCCCCGCCGAGTTTCACACCGGCCAGGGAATTGGCGACCGCCATGCCCAGGTCGTTGTGGCAATGCACAGACCAGATGGCCTTGTCGGAGTTGGGCACCCGTTCACGCAGGTTGCGGATGAACTCGCCGTACAACTCAGGGATGGCGTAACCCACCGTATCGGGAATGTTGAGGGTGGTGGCGCCTTCGTTGATCACCGCCTCCAGCACGCGGCAAAGAAAGTCCGGATCGCTGCGGTAACCGTCTTCCGGGCTGAACTCGATGTCGGCACACAGGTTGCGCGCAAACCGCACCGACTGGATCGCCTGCTCCAGCACCTGCTCGGGTGTCATGCGCAGCTTCTTCTCCATGTGCAGCGCGCTGGTGGCGATGAAGGTGTGGATGCGGGCGCTGTTGGCGCCTTTGAGCGCTTCGGCAGCGCGGCCGATGTCGCGGTCGTTGGCGCGGGCCAGCGAACAGACGGTGGAGTCCTTGATGGTGTTCGCAATGGCCTGCACACACTCAAAGTCGCCGTTGGAGCTGGCGGCAAAACCGGCCTCGATCACGTCCACCTTCAGACGCTCCAACTGGCGCGCAATGCGCAGCTTTTCGTCTTTGGTCATGGAGGCGCCGGGCGACTGCTCGCCATCGCGCAAGGTGGTGTCGAAAATGATCAATTTGTCCGTCATCTCAGTTCTCCGGTGTGCCGCCTCGTGGGCAACGCTTGAAAAAACCCGCAGCCCAAAACAAAACGGCCCGCTGCGGGTGCAAACGGGCCGTTATGGAAAGTCGCTCGCGCGTTACCGAACCTGCCCGATGAAGGCGCCCAGTAGTAGCGAGAACGAAACACATTTCATGAGTATCAATGTATCACAAGCTACGGGCTGGCCTGATAGGACAAACCAATGAGCGTCCAGGGGCATCTTCAATCGTGAAGACCACGCTCGTCCGGCTCGTCGGTAGATGTGCTGATCACGCTGGTGGGGCGGCCTTTGGCCTTGCGCCAGAGATAGACCGCGTAGCCGGACAATCCATACAACACAAACAAGCCGAACAAAACAGTAGGCGGGTGTATGTTGATCACGGCAATACCCAATGCGACGAGCACGATCGCTGCAAATGGCACACTGCGCCTGAGGCTCAAGTCTTTAAAACTGTAAAAAGGTACATTCGTGACCATGGTGAGCCCGGCGTACAACGTCAAGGCAAACAAGGGCCAAACCAGATCCGCGCGCTGCAGTTCCAGCTCGGTGCTCAACCAGATGAAGCCAGCCACGAGTGCCGCCGCAGCAGGTGAAGGCAGGCCCTGAAAGTAGCGCTTGTCAACCACAGCCGTGTTGACGTTGAAGCGGGCCAGCCGCAAGGCCGCACAGGCGCAATACACAAAAGCGGCTATCCAGCCCCAGCGCCCGACGTCCTTGAGCACCCACACATAGGCCACCAGCGCCGGAGCGGCACCAAAAGACACCATGTCCGACAAGGAGTCCATCTGCTCCCCGAAGGCGCTTTGGGTATGGGTCATGCGAGCGACGCGGCCGTCCAGGCTGTCTAGCACCATGGCGGCAAAAATACCCAGGGTGGCAAGATCGAAACGTCCGTTCATCGCCATGATGATGGCGTAGAAACCACCAAACAAGGCCGCCAGCGTGATCATGTTGGGCAGCATGTAAATGCCCTTGGAGCGGCTTCGGGCGGGCGCCTCGTGGTGCTGGGGTTCGGTTCCGTCGTGCATGGGTGGTGTGAATGGTGCCGGTGGGATGCGGGCGAGTCAGTGTAAGCGAGTGTGTGCCACCCTTCCAAAAGCAAAGAGGCCACCGCGGTGGCCTCTTTGTACGTTGGCATCTTTGACATCGACCCGTGTCCGCTTCAAGGACACCAGCCAAAGAAGGCACCGCGCGGCATCAACCCATGTGCAGGCCGCCGTTGACCGAGAAGTCCGCGCCAGTGGCGTATCCGCCCTCTTCGCTGGCCAGCCAGGCGATGATGGAAGCGATTTCGCTCGGCTTGCCCAGGCGCTTGACCGGCACGGTGGCAACAATCTTCTCCAGCACGTCGGGGCGGATGGCGTTGACCATGTCGGTGCCGATGTAGCCCGGGCTCACGGTGTTGACCGTCACGCCCTTGGTGGCCAATTCCTGCGCCAACGCCATCGAGAAGCCGTGCATACCGGCCTTGGCCGCCGAGTAGTTGGTCTGGCCAGCCTGGCCTTTTTCGCCGTTGACCGACGAGATGTTGATGATGCGGCCCCAGCCCTTTTCGACCATGTCGCCCACGACCTGCTTGGTCACGTTGAACATGGAGTCCAGGTTGGTGTTCATGACAGCGTCCCAGTCATCGCGAGACATCTTCAGGAACATGCGGTCCTTGGTGATGCCAGCGTTGTTGACCAGCACGTCGATACTGCCGTGTTCGGCCTTGGTCTTGGTGAAGGCTTCGACCGTGGAATCCCAGTCGCCCACGTTGCCTACCGAGGCGTAAAAGGTAAAGCCCTGGGCCTTCTGCTCGTCGATCCACTTCTGGTGGTCGCGGGTTGGGCCGCAGCCGGCGATGACCTTGAAACCTTCAGCGTGCAGACGCTGGCAGATCGCGGTACCGATGCCGCCCATGCCGCCGGTGACGTAGGCTACTT
>DAIOEI010000192.1:0-5116 GCA_036746335.1 Hydrogenophaga sp.
TCGGCGATCAGCAGCTTGGGCTCGCAGGCCAGGGCCATGGCGATCATCACGCGCTGCTGCTGGCCGCCGCTCATCTCGTGCGGGTAGCTGCCCAGGCGGCGCTTGGGGTCGGGGATGCCCACCTCGCCCAGCAAGGCCTCGGCGCGTTCCAGCGCGGCGCGCTGGCCCAGGCCCAGGTGCTTGCGCAGCGGCTCCACCATCTGTTGACCGACGGTGAACACCGGGTTCAGCGAGCTCATCGGGTCCTGGAACACACAGGCGATCTCGCGTCCGCGCAGGGCCTGCAATTCACGCAGGCTCTTGGCCAGCAGGTCCTGGCCACGCCAGCTGATGCGGCCTGTGCGCTGGGCGTTGTCGGGCAGCAGGTTCAGCACGCTCATGGCGGTGACGCTCTTGCCCGAACCGCTCTCGCCCACCAGGGCCACGGTGCTGTTCTCGGGGATGTCGAAGCTGACGCCCTTCACGGCTTCGGCCACGACGCCCTTGCCCATGCGGAAGGCGACCTTCAGGTCTTGAATGCTGAGCAACATGGCTTATTCCAGTCCGCGCAGTTTCGGGTCCAGCGCATCGCGCAGCGCGTCGGCCATCAGGCTGAAAGCAGTGACGAACACGGCCATGAACAGCGTGGCCGTGGCCAGCTGCCACCAGTGGCCCAGGATGAGTTCGCTCTGCGCCTCGGCCAGCATCGTGCCCCAGCTGACCTGGTCGACACGCACGCCCAGGCCCAGGTAGGACAGGATGACCTCGGCCTTGATGAAGCCCACGGCCAGCAGGCTGGTGCGCACCAGGATCACGTGGCTGATGTTGGGCAGGATGTGCTTGAACATGCGGCTGCTGGTGCTGGCGCCGATGGCCTCGGCGCTGCGCACGTACTCGCGGCTGCGGTGCTTGATGAATTCGGCCCGCACCTGGCGGTACATGCCGGTCCAGCCCGTCAGCGCCAGGATGACCACCACGCTTTCCACGCCACGACCCACCACGGCCGCGAAGGCAAAGATGAGCAGGATGTTGGGAATGCTCTCGAACACGTTGTAGAGCCACTCCAGGAAGTCGGCCACCTTGCCGCCGAAGAAGCCGCCGAAGGCGCCCAGCAGCGTGCCGATCAAGGTGGCCACCAGGGCTGCGGCCACGCCCACGAAAACGCTGATCTCGGTGCCCTTGATGGTCTTGGCCAGCACGTCGCGGCCCAGGCGGTCGCCGCCCAGGGGCAGGGTCTCGGCCTTCACGGTTTCGGTGGTGGCGAACTGCTTGGCGCGTTCTTCCCATTCGGCGTATCGCGGTGCCAGCGGGTCGACGTCGGACAGGTCCACGTTCGGCCCGGTGGGCGACTCGATGGCGCCGGTGGTCACGGCCGCCTTGGGGCCGACGAAGGTGGGCGGCGCGTTGGGCACGCCGATCTCGTCCTGCCAGTCCTTGGCCACCAGGCCCAGCGCGGCCAGCACGATCAGCACCAGGAAAGCCAGCACGATCACCAGCGACACCAGGCCTACGCGGTCGGCCTTGAAACGCCGCCAGGCGGCGTGCCACACGCCTTCGCTCTTTTGCTGGTCGTCGTCCAGCGGCGTGTTCTGAGAAGACAGCACGGCACTCATTGCAGCCCCCTCACTTCAGCACCACGCGCGGATCGGCCACCTTGTAGGCCAGGTCCGTCAGCAAGTTGATGAACATCGTCAGCAGCGCCAGGTAGATGGTGACGGCCTGGATGACCGGGAAGTCGCTGCGGTTCACCGCCAGCAGCACCTCGCGTCCCAGGCCGGGAATGGAGAAGAACACCTCGATCAGGAAGCTGCCCACGAAGATGCCGGGCAGCTGCAGGCCGATGTTGGTGAGGATGGGGATCATCGCGTTGCGCAGCACGTGGCGAAACAGCACCACGCCCTCGGTCATGCCCTTGGCGCGCGCGGTACGCACGTAATCCTGGCCCAGTTCGTCCAGCAGAAAGCTGCGGTACAGCCGCGTCTGCGGCGCCAGGCCCACGGCCACGGCCAGCAGCACCGGCAGCGGCGCGTAGGTGACGAGGTTGGTCCAGAAGCTGTCGCTCCAGCCCTGCACCGGGAACCAGCCGAGCTGGAAGCCGAACACGTACTGGCCGATGATCACGTAGACCAGGAAGCTGATGGAAAGCGCCACCGTGGTGACGACCATGATGGCGCGGTCGGTCAGGCTGCCGCGGCGGTAGGCCACCCACATGGCGATGGGCAGGGCCAGCAGCACGTCCAGCACCAGGATGGGGATCATCACCGTCAGCGTGGCCGGCAACCGGGTGGCGAACAGGTTGCTCACCGACTCGTTCGTGGCCCAGCTCTGGCCCCAGTCGAAGGTGAGGATCTGCTTGACGAAGATCCACAGCTGCACCCACACCGGCTCGTTCAGGCCCAGTTGTTCGCGGATGCTTTCAATCTGCTCGGGGCTGGCGTTCAGGCCACCCAGCACCTCGGCCGGGTCGCCGCCGAAGTACTTGAACAAGAAGAACACCAGCAGGATCACGCCACCCAGGGTGGGAATGATCTGCCACAGGCGCCGTACCAGGTATGCGGCCATCGAATGCGGACTCCATGCGCGCAGCCGCTCATGGCGGCGCGCTGACCAGATTTCAGGGATGGGCGAGTTTAGGGGCCCGTCTGCGAGCGACCAGCGGTGGTTTCCCCCTTGGGCGCAGGGGGGCGGATGCAAGCACCGTGCCCAGATTTGCGTCACGGGCCGCGTTGGCTTTCATCGCCCAGCGGCGCTGCGTGTCACGGTACGAAGGGCGCGGGTCTGTGCGGCCCGGGTTGACCCTGAAGCGGTTCTGTCGCGCAAACGTCATCGGGCTGTCTCGATGTATGGCGAGAGTGCTTCTCGTTGCGTGTGCGGGTTGGCAGCGCGACGCGAACCCATCACTCACAGGCCAGGCAGGAGAAACCGCATGAAGGGCATCAACCATCCGCGCAACGACGTTGCGCTCAATTCGTCGGGCAACCGTTCGATCGGCGACGTGCTCGCCGAAGTCGACGTCAGCCGACGCAAGTTCATCCAGACCGGCGTCGGCGCCACAGCGCTGGCCTCGGTCGGCGGCCTGACGCTCGCCGGCTTCGCACACGCCGTCACGCCGCTCGCCCCCAGCACCGGCGCGCCGACCGTGCCGATCAGCTTCACGCCCGTGCCGCCGAGCACGGTACCGGCTGTCGACGCGGTGACGGTGCCCACGGGCTACAAGGTCGACCTCTTCGTCGCCTGGGGCGACCCGATCATGCCGGGCGGGCAGTTCTTCCGCGGCGACGCCACCGAGACCGCGGTCGAGCAGCGCAAGCAGCTCGGCCACCACGTCGACGGCATGCACTTCTTCCCCTTCACCGGGCGCAACGGCAAGCCGAGCAACGAGCGGGGCCTGCTGGTGGTCAACACCGAATACACCCACGAGCAGATCCTCTACCCCGACGGCCTGGTCGGCAACGGCTACACGCTGGCCAAGTGCCGCAAGTCGCAGGCCGCGCACGGCGTCAATGTGATGGAGGCGCGCCGTCTCGGCGGACGCTGGACGGTGCAGCGCAACTCGCCGTTCGCGCGGCGCTTCGACGCCAACACCTTCATGCGCATCAGCGGCCCGGCCGCCGGCCACGCGCTGATGCAGACGGTGGACTACCAGATCGCCGACAGCGGCAGCGTGCCCGTCGGCATGACCGACGGCACCTACTGCTACGGCACGGTCAACAACTGCGCCCACGGCTACACGCCCTGGGGGACGTACCTGACCTGCGAGGAGAACTGCAACGGCTACTTCGGCAACACCGACCCGGCGGGCGATCCGAACTACCTGCCAGCCGACAGCGGCTTCGTCGCCAACACCGCGACCGAGCAGGGCAAGCTGTTCAATCGCTATGGCGTGACTGTCAATGGCTTCGGCTACCGCTGGCACACCGTCGATCCGCGCTGGGACACGAACCAGAACCCGAACGGTCCGAACACCTTCGGCTGGGTGGTCGAGATCGACCCGTTCAGCCCGAACAGCACACCGGTCAAGCGCACCGCCGTCGGCCGCATCAAGCACGAGAGCGCGCAGTACGTGCTGGACGCGCGCAACGACTTCGCGCTGTACACCGGCGACGACCAGCGCAACGACTACATCTACAAGTTCGTCGCTGCATCGAAGTTCAGCCCGCGCAACCGCGCGGCCAACCGCGACATCCTGGACACCGGCGTCCTGTACGTGGCGCGTTTCGACGCCGACCTGACCGGACAGTGGCTGGCGCTGGCGCCGGACACCATCGGCGTGGACGGCGTGGCGCTGCGCGACAACCCGAACTTCGCCGGGGTCGACGATGCCGAGGTGCAGGCCAAGATCCTCATCAAGACGCGCATGGCGGCCGATGCCGTGGGCGCGACGATGATGGACCGGCCCGAGTGGATCGGCGCGCGGCCGCGCATCAACGGTTTCCAGGACGTGGAGCTGTACTGCGCGCTGACCAACAACACCCGCCGCGGCACCAGCACGCCCAGCGTTAACCAGGCCGACGGCAGCACGACCGCCGGCGCGGCCCGTCCGCCGGTGGACGCTGCCAACCCGCGCGAACTCAATCGTTACGGCGGCGTGATCCGCTGGCGCGAGGACGGTGCCAGCGTGCGCGCCACCAGCTTCGCCTGGGACCACTTCGTGCAGTGCGGCGACACCCAGACGAGCTTTGCGCCGCTGCCGACCAACGACTTCCAGGGCAACATCGTGGCCGAGCCCTTTGGCAGCGCCGACTACGGCGCGCCCGACGGCCTGTGGTTCGACGACTTCGGCCGCCTGTGGGTGCAGACCGACCAGGGCGGTGCCGGCACGGGTGCCTGGACCAACCTGGGCATGGACGCGATGGTCTGTGTCGACCCCAACACCAAGCTGACCAAGCGCTTCCTGACCGGCGCGCCGGGCTGCGAAGTGAGCGGCGTGATCATGACGCCGGACGGCAAGACCATGTGGGTCGGCATCCAGCATCCGGGTGACGGCGCCGGGCCGGACAACCCGGAAGCACGCTCGCGCTGGCCGCACAGCCAGTGGGCCGTGGCCAGCGACGGCGTGACGCCGCTGCCGCCGGGCCGCCCGCGCTCGGGCATCGTCGTCATCACCAAGGACGACGGCGGAATCATCGGCACCTGA
>DAIOEI010000193.1:0-5105 GCA_036746335.1 Hydrogenophaga sp.
TCGTTGTGCAGCAGCGCGCGCCCCAGCTCGTTGGGGATGAAGCACAGCACCTCGCCCGCCGCCGACACCAGCACCCCTGCGCCGATCACGCTCACCACCGCCACGGTTCCCACGCTGGCGGCCAGGCCCGAAGCGGCGTGCCCCGTCAGCTCGACGCTGGCCCGAGCGCCATCGGACGCGCGCTCCAGCACGATCACCGTGCCGCGCGCCGACAACTCGACCGATTTCACCACCAGCACGGCGCCACTCACCGCGAGCGCCACCGGCAGCGCGCTCACCACCACCGCACCGACCGCGGCGCTGCCCGCCACACCCACCACCGAAGCCACCGGCAAGGCCGACAGCACCAGGGACGCCTCGCTCTGCGCCCGCGCCGGGTGCATCGTCAGGCTGGCTGCCAGCCCCATGGCCAGCAGCGCGTTTTTCAGCCAATTCCGCCGCATGGTGTTACGCCTCCTGCGGGGTGTGAGCCTGCTCGATGAGGTCGGCCTCATGGCGATCGCGCAACGTTTTGGCCAGTGTGAACGCCGAGGTGACGAGATAGAGCCAGCTCACGCCCAGATACGCCTTGTAGGTTTCGTCGATCTGCATGCGCAGCAGGCCCCAGAGCGTCAGCCCCATCGCCATACCGAGACCACCCCAGACCACGAAGCGCCACATCGGCGTCTCGGCCTCGCCGTTCTGCTGCGCCTTCTGGGTATCGCGCACCGCCTTGGCCAGCACGAACACCGTGGAAAGGCAGAACACGTAGCCCATCACCATGAACGCGCGATCCAGCGCCTGACCGGGCAGATACGCCAGGCCAGTGGCACAAAGAAACACCGCCAGACCAAAAGACACCCACACCTGGAATTGCCAGGCGCGGGTGTCGCGCATCACGGTCATGGGAGAACGGTTGCCGCTGAAAGCCATGTGAAACCTCGTGAGGTTGTTGAACATGGCGCGATGGTGGCTCGATCGAGCGGCGCAACCACCAGAGAAATCAACGAGCGCTGTCAAACCCACCTTTGAGCATCATATTTTGATACTTTTCTCAGGAATGAAGCCTTGCGTCCAAGCGGACAAGTGCCGGGCGGCCGTGCGCTGCGTCGCCGCCATGTGCGGCAGCGACTCGTTCCTCATGCCCGGTGAACGCATGCTGTGAGAGCACACATGAGGGCGCCGGGCGGCGCACGGGCCCGACATCAACTGGCCGAATGTCCGGAAACCCCCAGACAGCCCACCCTATCAATCGGCCTGTCGCGTTGATCGCCCATCCGACTCAGAAGCTTTCCCACTCGTCGCTGGCGCCACCGCTGGGCTGGGCGCTGATGCGTTGGGGGGCAGCCGGTGCGGGCGCGGCTTTGGGCGCAGTGGTCCTGGCCGGGGCCGACAGCTTGGGCGCGGCAGGCTTCTGGCTCATTGCCTTGGGTGCGGGCGCCTCGTAGCTCGCCAGCGGCGCCGCGCTGCGGTGCGCCGCCGCTTGGGCGCCCACCTGGAACACGCTCACGGTCTGCGCCAGCCGCGCGGCCTGCTCCTTGAGGCTCTCGGCAGCCGCCGCGCTCTCTTCCACCAGCGCCGCGTTCTGCTGCGTCATCTGATCGAGCTGGTTGACCGCCACATTGACCTGTCCGATCCCGTCGCTTTGCTCGCCCGCCGCCGCCGTGATCTCGCCCACGATGTCGCTGACCCGTTGGATCGAGCCCACGATGTCTTCCATCGTCTGCCCCGCATCTGCCACCAGGCGGCTGCCCTGTGCCACACGGTTCACACTCGCACCGATCAGCCCCTTGATCTCCTTGGCCGCCTCGGCACTGCGCTGCGCCAGGTTGCGCACTTCACCAGCCACCACCGCAAAGCCCCGGCCCTGCTCGCCCGCCCGCGCCGCTTCCACCGCGGCGTTGAGCGCCAGGATGTTGGTCTGGAACGCAATGCCGTCGATCACGCCAATGATGTCGTTGATCTTCTGGCTGCTGCGTTGGATCTCGTCCATGGTGCTGACCACCTCGCCGACCACCTGTCCCCCGCGCACCGCCACTTCCGAGGCCGTGCGGGCCAACTGGTTGGCCTGGCGCGCCGAGTCGGCGCTCTGGCGCACCGTGCTGTTGAGCTGCTCCATGCTCGCGGCCGTCTCTTGCAGGCTGGAGGCCGCCTGCTCGGTGCGCCCGCTCAGATCCTGGTTGCCCGAGGCAATTTGCTGAGAAGCGGTGCCGATGCTGTCGCTGGCCGAGCGCACCTGCAGCACCGTGTGCAGCAGCGACTCCTTCATCTTGCCCAGCGAGCGCATCAGATCGCCGATCTCGTTTGGGGTGGACGCCGGCATCGGCACCGTCAGGTTGCCAGTGGCCACAGCGTCTGCCACGCCCTGGGCTTTGGACAAACCTTGGAGCACGCTGCGAAAAGACATCACCAGCATGAGGGCACAAAGGCCAAACATCAGCAAACCAAACGCCCAGAAAATTGCAGTCCACTGGGTCACCAAGGCCGATGCCGCAGCCACTTCCCGCTGCGTTCGTTGATCCAGCAAAGCCAGAAACTCGTTCACCGGCTTCATGATCTTGGCCTTGTTGGCGTGGTACTGGGCGTCGTGCATCATCGTCCGAGCGCGCTCCAGATCAGGTTCCCCCCGAACCGTGAAGTTGCCCTTTCCGTCGTCGTAGAGCCCTTTGACCATGTTCAAGGCAATGGTCTCGGTGGTCACCAACCCATCGGAATTCGCCCTGGCCTGCGCGAGCTTGCCCAACTCCTCCTCGGTCATCCCTGCACGCTTCATCAGGTCCAGCAAATCCGCTTTTTCGCCCGAGGCGGGTGGAACGGATTCACCGGCCGCCCGGAAATCCCAGTAAATCTGGTGGTAGTTCTGTGGCCGTGGCAACTTACCACTGCGGATATCCAAGATCTCGAAATACTGTTTTTCCCAGCGCTCATCCCCTGTGACCACATAGGTTCTGGCCAAGCGCGTCAGATCATCGGAGCTTTGGCGCAGCTCGTCTGCCAGCAAGTACGACACATAACGGTTCTCTTGCGCGGCGTGCAGCGCGGTCTCGGCTTTGCGGCGAATCAGACCGAGTGCGCCTGCTCCCAACACGGTCAACAACAACAAAACCAGCATCCAGCGAGACAAGCTCGCAAACTTCCATCGATTCAGTTCAACTCCAAAGTCACCGCCACACCCCACTCGCTGCCCTTGCGCAACCCCGCGTCGCACCCACCGAGCTCAAAAGCTTTCCCAGTCGTCACTGGTGCCGCCGCTGGGCTGGGCGCTGATGCGTCTGGAAGCGGCAGGTGCAGGCTTAGCCGATGCTTTAGACGCGTTGGGCTTGGCTGGCGCTGCCAGCTTGGGAGCGACGGGTTTGCTGGTCAGCGCCTTGGGCGCCGGCGGGTCGAAACTCGCCAGTCGCGCAGAACGTTGATGGGTTGCTGTAGTGCGACCCACTTGAAACACGCTCACCGCCTCTTGCAACTGCTGAGCCTGATGGTGGAGTCCACCAACCAAGCCCGTGCTCGCCTCTACCAAGGCTGCGTTCTGTTGAGTCGCTTGATCCATCTGAATCACGGCTTCGCTAACTTGGCTCACGCCGGCGTTTTGTTCGGCGCTGGCGCTGCTGATCTCGCCGACGATGTCGGTCACGCGACGGATGGACGCGACCACCTCGTGCATGGTGCTGCCCGCCTGATCCACCAGCGCCGTGCCTTGCTCTACACGCTCCACGCTGGCCATGATCAGGCCCTTGATTTCCTTGGCCGCCTCGGCGCTGCGTTGCGCGAGGTTGCGCACCTCGGCGGCCACCACGGCAAAGCCCCGGCCCTGTTCACCGGCGCGCGCAGCCTCGACCGCCGCGTTCAGCGCCAGGATGTTGGTCTGGAACGCAATGCCGTCGATCACGCCAATGATGTCGCTGATCTTTTTGCTGCTGGTGTTGATGTCCTTCATGGTCTGCACCACCTGGCTGACCACTTCACCGCCCTGAACCGCCACCGAGCTCGCGCTGGCCGCCAATTGGTTGGCCTGGCGGGCGTTATCGGCGTTCTGCCGGGCGGTGGAACCCAGTTGTTCCATGGACGCGGAGGTTTGCTCCAGCGCAGAGGCCTGCTGGCTGGTACGGTCACTGAGCTTGAGGTTGCCGTCTTTGATCGTCTCCGTAGACCCCTTCAAGCCATCGATCTGGACACTCACATCGTCTACCAATGAGCGCAGATTGAGGCTGGACTGGTTCACCGCGCGCAGCAGCAACCCGATCTCGTCCACCCGGTTCAGACTTACGTTGCGCTCTGGATTACCTGCCGCTGCGTTTTGAGCCACACGCAACACCAGCCGCAAGGGAGCTACCACCTGGCGTTGCAGCCACAGCACACAGGCCAAGGAGGTCAAGACCCCCACGCCCAACAGCACATTGATGTCCGCACCCACCAGCGCTGCCACGGCCATGGAAAGAAACGTCCATAGCACGGGGCCGTACGCGCGAGTCCCCAACCCTATGGTCTGCATCCAGGACAAAGGTCGCAGAATCCCCTTGCGCACCACCAAGCCCATGTGAAACGCCAAACCACGGGCACGCCCTTCACGGAACGCACGGTACAGGTTCTCCGCCGCTTCGACCTCGCCCGCTGAGGGTTTGGTCCGCACCGACATGTACCCCACCAGTTCGCCATTGCGGCGAACCGGTGTAGCGTTGGCGCGTACCCAGTAGTGGTCGCCGTTGCAACGGCGGTTCTTCACCAATGCGCTCCAGGAAACCCCTTTTTTTAAGGTTTTCCACATATCGGCAAAGGCTTCGACCGGCATGTCGGGGTGACGCACGATGTTGTGGGGTTGCCCCAGGATGTCCTGTGGCTCAAAGCCGCTGACTTCCATGAACGACTGGTTGGCATACCGAATGTGGCTCTGGGTGTCGGTGAACGACATCAGGGTCGCGTCATCTGGGTAGTCGTGCGCGCGCTGCGTCACGGGCTGGTTGTTACTCATCAAATCACCTCAAAGATGATGCGCCGCTCTGACGCGCCAATGAACAAGACTCAAGGAAAGCTTTGCGCGGCCGAATCCATGAGGCCCATGTCGGCACTGCTCATCAGCGCCTCGATGTCCATCAGGATCAGCATGCGCTCGCCCACGCTGGCAATGCCGG
>DAIOEI010000194.1:0-5071 GCA_036746335.1 Hydrogenophaga sp.
CAAGGTCTACAACGTGCTCTTTCTGTGCACCGGCAACTCGGCCCGCAGCATCATGGCCGAATCCATCCTCAACGCGCAGTCGGCCGGGCGCTTCCGGGGCTACAGCGCCGGCAGCCGCGCGGTGGGCACGGTCAACCCACGCGCCATTGAACTGCTGGAACGCAATTACTACCGCACCGGCGAACTGCGCAGCAAAAGCTGGGACGAGTTCGCCGCGCCCGATGCACCCGTGATGGATTTCGTCTTTACCGTCTGCGACCAGGCCGCCGCCGAGGTGTGCCCGGTCTGGCCCGGCCAGCCGATTTCGGCCCACTGGGGTGTGGCCGACCCCGCGGCCGTGACCGGCGACGAAGAAAAAATGCACCGCGCCTTCAACGACGCCTTCAGCGTGCTCTCGCGCCGCATCTCGCTGTTCATGTGCCTGCCCATCGAAAAGCTCAGCCGCCTGGCGCTGACGCAGGAAGTGCAGAAAATCGGGCAGGACCAGGCCGCCACGGTCTGATACCGTCACCCCATGGGACTTTTTGAACGCTACCTCACCGTCTGGGTCGGCCTGGGCATCCTCGCGGGTGTCGGGCTGGGCCTGCTCACGCCCGCCAGCTTCGCCGCGATTGCCGCGGTGGAGGTCGCCCACGTCAACCTGATCGTGGCCGTGCTCATCTGGATCATGATCTACCCGATGATGATCCAGATCGACTTCGCGGCGGTCAAGGACGTCGGCAAAAAGCCCCAGGGCCTGATCCTCACCGTGGTGATCAACTGGCTCATCAAGCCCTTCACCATGGCGGCGCTCGGTGTGCTGTTCTTCCGCTACCTGTTTGCCGACTGGGTCGATCCGCAATCGGCCAGCGAATACATCGCGGGCATGATCCTGCTGGGTGTGGCGCCCTGCACTGCCATGGTGTTTGTGTGGAGCCAGCTCACCAAGGGCGACCCCAACTACACGCTGGTGCAGGTCTCGGTGAACGACCTGATCATGGTGTTCGCCTTCGCGCCTATCGCGGCGTTTCTGCTGGGCGTGACCGATCTGACCGTGCCCTGGCAGACCCTGCTGCTGTCCACCGTGCTGTATGTGGTGTTGCCGCTGGTGGCCGGGGTGCTCACGCGTCAATGGCTGCGCTCACGTGGCGGCGAAGCGGCTGTGAGCGCCTTCGTGAAAGTACTCAAGCCCTGGTCGGTCGTCGGCCTGATCGCCACCGTGGTGCTGCTGTTCGGCTTCCAGGCCGAGACCATCGTGGCCAAGCCCCTGATCATCGGCCTGATCGCCATCCCGCTGGTGATCCAGACCTACGCCATCTTCGCACTCGGTTACGCGGGCGCCCGCTGGCTCAAGCTGCCGCACAACATCGCCGCCCCCGCCTGCCTGATCGGCACCTCGAACTTCTTCGAGCTGGCAGTGGCGGTGGCCATCTCGCTCTTTGGCCTGCACTCAGGGGCTGCCCTGGCCACGGTGGTCGGGGTGCTCGTGGAGGTGCCGGTGATGCTTTCTCTGGTGGCGTTTTTGAACCGCACGAACCGCACAGCGTGACCTTGAAAGTCGGTCGCGTTGGTAGGAACTGCCAATCGGGTCAAAGAACCTTGTTTCGAGTCGCTCCTTGAGCAAGCCGCGTCTGGGACAATCTCAAACTGGACCTTCCAATCTCTGATGGACAAAGAGACGAAGGCTGTCCATGATGTTTGAGAGGTAAAGGCCATGGCTTTGATCGAGGGTTTTCGAGTTCAAAACTACCGCGCGCTGCGCGACGTGACCTTGGGCAAGCTGTCCACCGATCAGCTTGGAGAACCCTTGACGCCGTTCACGGTGGTGATCGGTAAAAACGGTGCAGGAAAAAGCACGCTCTTCGACGCTTTTGGTTTTGTGGCCGATTGCCTGACCAAAGACGTGGAGACAGCGTGTGACGATCCCCGTCGCGGAGGGTTCAAACGCATGCGCTCCCTGGGCACCAGCGAACCCATCCGATTTGAAATTTACTACCGCGAGGCCAAGGGCGAACGCCCGATCACCTACGAACTGGCTATTCAGCAGGACGAGAACGGACGCCCTTTTGTGGAGTCGGAGCTTCTCAAGCAGCGGCGAAAAGGCCAGAAACATGGTCGCCCCTTTCCGTTTCTGCGACTGCAACACGGAACAGGCGAAGTGTGGGCCGGTGAGGAAGCCGTAGAGGGCGGCGCGGAAGAATCTGCCAAGACACTGGTTGAACTGACGGATCGGCGGCAACTGGGCATCGCCACCTTGGGCACCCTCAAAGAACACCCCCGTATCAAACGCTTTCGCGATTTCCTCAAGGGCTGGTACCTCTCGTACTTTCATCCCGATGCAGCCCGGACCATCCCCCCGTCGGGCGCCCAGAAGCACCTGAACATCCACGGCGACAACATCGGCAACGTCGTGCAGTACATGCAGCGGGAGCAAGGCGACCGCTTCCAAACCGTGCTCAAACGGATCGCCGAGAAGATTCCCGGCATCGACTCCATCGAAGCGCAGCCCACCATCGACGGTCGCGTGGCCCTCAAGTTCAACGACGGCGCTTTCAAAGACGCCTTCTACGCCGGCCAGATGTCAGATGGCACGCTCAAGGTGTTTGCCTACCTGCTGCTCATGGAAGACCCCGAGCCACCACCCTTCATCTGCATTGAAGAGCCCGAAAACGGGCTGTATCACAAGCTGCTGGAGTCGCTCGCCAGCGAACTTCGGGCGCACGCCACAGGCAAACGCAACGCACCTCAGGTTTTCGTCACAACCCACCAGCCCTACTTCGTCGACGCATTACAGCCCAATGAAGTCTGGGTGCTCAGAAAAGGCAACGACGGTTTCTCTCACATACAGCGTGTATCCGACATCGCCTTGGTGAGCAACATGGTCGAACAGGGTTTGCCCCTGGGCGGACTCTGGTACAGCGACTACCTGGACACGGAGTAAGCCATGCACATTGAAGTGCTGGTGGAAGACAGCTCGGGCGCCGCCTTGATGACACACCTGATGCCCAAGCTGCTGGGGGACGCTGCCGAAGAGCACACCGTGTTCATTCGACACTACAAAGGAATTGGACACATACCGAAAGGTATGCCCCGTCAGACAGACGCCAAAAAACAAACTCTGTTGGCAAACCTTCCCAGGCTTCTCGAGGGCTATGGCCGAACGCCCGGGTACGACGCGGTGCTGGTCTTGGCAGACACCGACGACCGCGACGTGTACGCGTTTCGACAGGAGCTGCTACAGGTCCTGGCCCAATGCCAGAAAGCACCAAAGACGGCATTCGGCCTAGCTACCGAAGAGATCGAAGCCTGGTACTTTGGCGACCGCACGGCTTTGCTGACTGCCTACCCGAAAGCCGACAAAAAAGTGCTCAACAAGTACCAGCAGGACGCCGTGTGCGGCACCTGGGAAATGTTGGCCGACGCCCTAATCAAAGGTGGAGCGGCCTTGCTCAAGAAACAGGGGTTTTCCAACGTCGGAGAGTTCAAACACGCGTGCGCCAATCGAATTGGCCCGCTAATGGACGTATCCCGCAACCAGTCCCCCAGCTTTGCTGACACGCGGCAAAGCTTCATCGCTTTGCTGGCCGCGCATGCCTCACAAGACCCTCCTGGATCATGAGAAGCTGTCAAACATGGTCGAGTGCTAACCTTTCCGCCACCGACCACGCGCTGGTCTGCCACCCCGCCACCCCCTGCGCCGTCCCGCTGCAACTGAGCGTCAGCCTGGCCGCTGCAGGCAGCGAAGAAGGCCCCGGCCTGCTGCTGCGTTACCGCGTGACCTGCGCAGAGGCCGCCGAGGCGAGCGCCCTGGCCCGGCTGCGCCTGCCCGAAGCCGCCCCGCCCGGCCCGGCCGACGGTTTGTGGCAACACACCTGTTTTGAAGCCTTTGTGGGCGTGGCGGGCGAGAGCGCCTACCGCGAGTTCAACTTTTCGCCCTCGTGCCAGTGGGCCGCCTACCGCTTCAGCGGCCCGCGCCAGCGCGATGCGGCGGCCGAGGCCGATGACGCCCAGGCCCGCGCCGCAGCGCCAACCGGCGCCCTGGTGCCCGAGATCAGCCTGCACACCGACCCCGGCGGCCTCACCCTGCTGGCCTGGCTGCCGCTGCGCGCCCTGGCCGACGCTCAAGCCCTGACCACCGGCCAGCCGCTGGACGTGGGCCTGAGCGCCGTCATCGAAACCACCGACGGCCAGCTCAGTTACTGGGCACTGCAACACCCAGCCCCGCGCCCCGACTTTCACCACCGCAGCGGCTGGCAACACCTGCCCGAGCTGCCTGCCCTGCTTGCCCCCGCGATACCGCTGCTCGCCGCCCGCCCCACTCCCACCTCCGCTCCATGAAACTCGGCCTCGAACGCTTCCTGCAAGACCCCGCCCTGCGCGCCCCACTGGCGGGCCGCCGCGTCGCTCTGCTGGCGCACCCCGCCTCCGTCACCCGCGACCTCACCCACAGCCTGGACGCGCTCGCCGCCCTGCCCGATGTGAAGCTCAGCGCGGCCTTCGGCCCACAACACGGCCTGCGCGGCGACAAACAAGACAACATGGTCGAGTCGCCCGACTTCACCGACCCTGCCCTGGGCATCCCCGTCTTCAGCCTCTACGGCACGGTGCGCCGCCCCACCGCCGCCATGATGGCCAGCTTTGACGTCTTGCTGGTGGACCTGCAAGACCTCGGCTGCCGCATCTACACCTTCATCACCACGCTGCGCTACGTGCTGGAAGCGGCCGCGCAGCACGGCAAAGCCGTCTGGGTGCTCGACCGGCCCAACCCCGCCGGCCGCCCGGTCGAGGGGCTCACGCTGCGCCCCGGCTGGGAGAGTTTTGTGGGCGCCGGGCCCATGCCCATGCGACACGGCATGACCATGGGCGAGCTGGGCCACTGGTTCATTGCCCAACTGACACTGGACGTGGAATACCGCGTCATCCCCATGGAGGGCTGGGCACCCGAGGTCGCGCCCGGCTTTGGCTGGCCCACCGGTAGGAGCTGGGTCAACCCCAGCCCCAACGCCGCCAACCTCAGCATGGCCCGCGCCTACGCGGGCACCGTCATGCTCGAAGGCACCACCCTCAGCGAAGGCCGCGGCACCACCCGCCC
>DAIOEI010000195.1:0-5032 GCA_036746335.1 Hydrogenophaga sp.
CAAGTCCAGCCCTTCAAAACATTGCAGCCGCACCAGCTCGGCGCCCTGCGCCTGGGCCAGCGCGGTGGCCAGCGCAGTTTTGCCCACACCGGCGTCGCCCTCAATCAGCAGCGGGCGTTGCAACCGCCCGGCCAGCCAGGTGGTGGTGGCCAGGTCGGTGTCGGCCAGGTAGCCCACGCGCTGCAACTGCTCGCGCAGGGCGCGTTCATCGGTCCAGTGGGTGGCCTGTGTGTTCATGTTCAGGCGCGCTTGCCGAACAGGCCCAGCCAATATGTTTTGATGAGTGCCCAAACGATGGCCAGGCCGTTGATTTCACCTGCCACCTTGGGTGCAGCCGCTGGGGCGGTGGTCACCGGGGTTGTGGTCAATGGAGCGGCTGATGAAGATGCCAATGGGGACTTGGCGCTGGCCTCGGACGCTGCGGTGTCGCTGGCCGGGGCGGCGCTCAAGGTGGCTTCGGCGTCTGCGGCCATGGCCACCGCTGCCGGGGCGGCGGGCAGGGCCAGGGCCGCTTGGCGGAAGTTCTCCACGAACTGCACCAAGATCATCTCGGACACCTGCACCATCATGCGGCCCCCAAACTGGGCGAACTTGCCGTTGACGATGACCGCCGCGTCGCCGTGCAGCACCGCGTGCGCGGGGTTGGCCGGGTCGGCTTCGATCACAGCGGTCAGGTCCATTGAGGCGGACGAGCCGCCCTTGTCGGCCCCTTTGCCGCGCAGCACCATCTTGCGGTCGGCCTCATTTTTTTCCAGCACGTCCAGCGTGCCGCCGAACTGGGCCACAGCCGGACCGACCTTCACCTTCACGCCGCCTTTGTACGAGGTGTCGGACAGCTGTTCGGTCAGCTCCGCGCCGGGCATGCAGCCCGCCACGGCTTTCAAGTCGCTCAGAATGGCCCAAGCGCGGGCCGGGTCCACATCCAGTGGGTAGCGTTTGTCGAGTTTGACTTCCATGGGGTACCTTGTTTGAAACAGAGATCAATGGGTCAGCGCGGCGGGGATTACAAATTCAAGCCACGCTTGCTGAGTTCTTTCCACACCCGGAACGCGTTGTGCGGCATGTCCATGTGCGTCATGCCGACATGGGAAAACGCGTCCACGATGGCCGAGGTGAAGGTGGGAATGGAGCCCACATGGGGCGATTCGGCCACGCCTTTGGCGCCCAGCGGGTGGTGCGGCGAGGGTGTGACGGTGTGGTCGGTTTCCCAGTACGGGGTTTCCACGGAGGTGGGCAAGAAATAGTCCATCAGCGTGTTGCCCAGCAGGTTGCCCTGCGCGTCAAACGGCATTTGCTGGCCCATGGCCACGGCGAAACCTTCGGTCAGGCCGCCGTGAATCTGGCCCTCGATGATCATCGGGTTGATGCGGGTGCCGCAGTCGTTCAGCGCGTAGAAGCGGCGGATCTTGGTCTCGCCGGTGGTCTTGTCGATGTCCACCACGCACAGGTAAATACCAAACGGGAAGGTGAAGTTCGGCGGGTCGTAGTAATGCACCGCTTCCAGCCCCGGCTCCAGGCCTTCGGGCGGCTGGTGGTAGGCCTGCCAGGCCACATCGGCCATAGTTTTGTACTTCGCGTCGTCGCCCTTGACCTTGAAGCGGTCCACTTCCCAGTCCAGATCGTTCTCGTTCACTTCCAGCATGTGCGCGGCTATTCTGCGCGCCTTCGCGTGGATCTTGCGCGCCGCCATGGCAATGGCCGCGCCAGCCACCGGCGTAGAACGGCTGCCGTAGGTGCCCAAGCCGTAAGGCGCGGTGCTGGTGTCGCCTTCTTCCACCTGAATCACCTCGCTCGGAATGCCCAGCTCGGTGGCAATGATCTGCGCATACGTCGTCTGGTGGCCTTGGCCCTGGGTGATGGTGCCCATGCGCGCAATGGCACTGCCGGTGGGGTGTATGCGGATTTCGCACGAGTCGAACATGCCCACGCCCAGGATGTCGCAGATTTTGCTCGGGCCAGCGCCCACCACATCGGTGAAGGTGACGAGGCCTATGCCCATCAGCGTGGGGTTGTTCGGGTCGGCGCGTTTGGCCGCTTGCTCGGCGCGCAGGCCCTTGTAGTCCACGGCGTCCAGCACCTTGTCCAGCGCGGTTTGGTAGTCGCCGCTGTCGTAGTCAAAGCCAAAGGCGCTGCGGTAGGGGAACTGTTCCTTCTTGATGAAGTTCTTGGCGCGGATTTCGGCCTTGTCCATGCCCAGTTTTTGCGCCAACACGTCCACCATGCGCTCGATCAGGTACACCGCTTCGGTCACACGGAAGCTGCACCGGTAGGCCACGCCACCGGGCGCTTTGTTGGTGTAGACGCCTTTCACGCTGGCGTAGGCGGCGGGAATGTCGTAGCTGCCGGAGCAGATGTGGAACAGACCGGCTGGGAACTTGGTCGGGTCGGCGCAGGCGTCAAACGCGCCGTGGTCGGCCACCACGTTCACACGCAGGCCGGTGATCTGGCCGTCGGCGGTGGCGGCAATTTCGCCGTCCATGTAGTAGTCGCGGGCAAAGGCGGTGGAGCTGATGTTCTCGATCCGGTCTTCCACCCACTTCACCGGGCGGCCCAGCACGATAGACGCCACGATGGCGCACACATAGCCGGGGTAAATGCCCACTTTGTTGCCAAAGCCGCCGCCAATGTCGGGGCTGACGATGCGCACTTTGCTTTCGGGAATGCCCGAGAGCATGGACACCACGGTGCGCACCACATGCGGTGCTTGGCTGGTGATGAAGGTGGTCAGATCGCCCTTGATGGGGTCGAAACTGGCCACACAGCCGCAGGTTTCCAGCGGGCAGGGGTGCACACGCGGGTAATACATGTGCTGGCTCACGACCACGGCGGCGTTGTCAAACGCGGCATCGGCGGCGGCTTTGTCGCCTGCGTCCCAGGTGAAGATGTGGTTGTGGTGCTCGCGTGGGCCGTGGGCGCCGCTGGTTTTGCCCGCCAGGTCTTCGCGCAGCACCGGCGCGTCGGGCGACAGCGCGGCGTAGGGGTCCAGCACCACCGGCAGCTCGTCGTATTCCACCTCCACCGCTTCCACCGCATCGGCGGCAATGTAGCGGTCGTCGGCGATCACGATGGCCACTTCCTGCATCTGAAAATGCACCTTCTCGTCGGCCAGCACGGCGGCCACGTCGCCCGCCAGTGTGGGCATCCAGTGCAGTTTGAGCGGCTTCAGGTCGTCGGCGGTCAGCACCGCATGCACACCGGGCATGGCCAGCGCGGCTTCTTTGTTGATCCTGACGATGCGACCGTGGGCGATGGGGCTGCGCACGATATCCATGTGCAGCATGCCGGGCATTTTGATGTCGTCCACGTAATGGCCCTTGCCCTGGATGAAGCGGGCGTCTTCTTTGCGCAGGCGCGAGGCGCCCATGCCAGCCAGCGCCAGTTCGCGGGCTTCGGCGGTTTGTACCGGTGCGTTCATGTGTGTCTCCAGTGTGTGGGGTGCTTCAGGCCGCGACGGGTTCTTGCAGCTTCTTGGCCGCGTACTGCACCGCCTTGACGATGTTCTGGTAGCCGGTGCAGCGGCACAGGTTGCCGGCCATGCCGTGGCGAATCTCTTCTTCGCTCGGGCTGGGGTTTTCCTGCAAAAAGCGGTAGTCGCGCATCAACATGCCGGGGGTGCAAAAGCCGCATTGCAGGCCGTGTTCTTTGTAGAAACCTTCTTGCACCGCGTGCAACACGCCTTTGTTGGCCAGACCTTCCACGGTCAGCACCTCGGAGCCATGGCACTGCACCGCCAAGTGGGTGCAGGCCTTGACCGAGCGGCCATCAATGTCCACCGTGCAGGCACCGCAGTGGCTGGTTTCGCAGCCAATGTGCGCGCCGGTGAGGTGGAGTTCTTCGCGCAAAAAATGGATCAGCAGCGTGCGCGGCTCCACCAGTTTTTCTTCGGTGCGGCCATTGACGTTGACGGAAATGTGTTTTTTCGACATGGGTGTTTCTCCGGCGGCGGTTCAGGAACAACGGGACCAGGCTTTGGACAGCGCGCGCTTCACCATCTGCCCAGCCATGGCGGTTTTGTATTCAATGTCGCCGCGCAGGTCTTCGGCGGGGTCGCAGGCGGCGGTGGCGGCATCGGCGGCGGCTTGCAGCGTGGCCGCGTTCAGCGGCTGGCCCAGCAGGGCGGCTTCAGCGGCTTCCACGCGCAGGGCGGTGGGCGCCACGTTGGTCAGTGCCACGCGCACATGGCTGATGGTGTCGCCGGTTTTGCGCATCACCACCGCGCAGCCGGCGGTGGCCCAGTCGCCGGTTTTGCGTTTGAGCTTTTCGTAGGCGTAGCCGGTGCCGGGGGCAAACGCGGGCACATGGATCTCGCACATCACCTCGTTTTCTTCCAGCAGCGTCATGTAGGTGCCGAGAAAGAAACCGTCGGCGGGCACGGTGCGCCGCCCGTTCGGGCCTTGCAGCACGAATTGCGCCTCAATGGCGATGGACAGCGCCGGGTGGTCGTTGCCCGGATCGCCGTGGGCAATGTCGCCGCCGATGGTGCCCCGGTTGCGCACCTGCGGGTCGGCAATCAGCAGCGCCACCTCGCACAGCAGCGGCACCTTGGCCTGCAAGATGGGTGAGCTGATCAGGTCGTTCTCAACCGTCATGGCCCCAATGACCACCGTGCCACCTTCTTCGCGGATGCCGCGCAGCTCGGGAATGCGGTTGATGTCGATCAGGTGCGCGGGCTGCGCAAAGCGCAGTTTCATCATCGGCAGCAGGCTGTGGCCCCCAGCCAGCAGCTTGGCGTCAGACCCCAACTGGCCCAGCAAGGCCACGGCCTCGCTGACCGATTGGGGGGCGTGGTATTCGAATCGCGGTGGAATCATGCTTGTCTCCAAATGGTTTTTGTCCAAGACAGAACCAGTGTATGGAGTACCCAATTCCGACACGAGCGGCGGGACTTCAAGCGCAGAGGGCATCAAATGCCGCATTTTTTGCACGAAATGTGCGCTGGGCTGCACGAAACGCTCAGATCAAGCGCGCGGCGTTTGGCAAGCGGGGTATGTCCCTAGGGAAACTCTGCAAAACCCCTCCCAAGGTATGGCAG
>DAIOEI010000196.1:0-5025 GCA_036746335.1 Hydrogenophaga sp.
AAGACCACATGCCCGACGACGGCCTGCTGGTGGACTTCATCCCGCACATCGCGCCGACCGCCGAGCTGCAGCGCAAGCTGCTCGTGAACAACCCGATGCGTCTTTATTGGCCCGAGGAAGTCAAATAACCCGGTCGGATTAAACACAGCACCGTTCAGCCTGAGCCTGTCGAAGCCTTCGACAAGCTCAGGCTGAACGAGGTATTGGACCCAGCCCGAACGGAACACAGGAGCACACCTTGTCACTCGAAAAACCCTATCTCGACGTGCCCGGTACGACCATCTTCGACGCGGACCAAAGCCGCAAGGGCTACTGGCTCAACCAGTTTTGCATGTCGCTGATGAAGGCGGAGAACCGCGCACGCTTCAAGGCCGATGAAGACGCCTACCTGGCCGAATGGCCCATGACCGAAGAGCAGCGCGCAGCGGTGCGAGCGCGCGATTTGAACTGGGCCATGCGCACGGGAGGCAACATCTACTTCCTGGCCAAGCTCGGCGCCACCGACGGGCTCTCGTTCCAGCAGATGGCGGGCAGCATGACCGGCATGAGCGAGCAGCAGTACCGAGAGATGATGATCGCTGGCGGCCGCAGCCCCGAGGGCAATCGCTACACCGGCGAAAGCGGCGACGCGCAGGGGCCCGCAACGCGCTCCGAGGCCTGGGCCGCCTGGGACCTGACGCAGCAGCAGGCGCTGGCCGCCGACATACTCGGTGAACACGCCGCCCGCCAGGCGCCGCCCGACACGAGCGGCCACGCGCGCATCACCGCCTCGGTCTACAGCTCCCACGTGCCCGCCATCGGCGCCGCCATCGATCTGGGGAAAACTGGCGAACCCTACTGGCAGCCGCTGTTTGCGGGTTACGAGCCCTCCAAGCAGTGGATGCGCGAGAACCGGCCCGACGTGGTCTTTCTGGTCTACAACGACCACGCCACCAGCTTCGACCTCGGTGTGATCCCCACCTTTGCCATCGGCACCGCCGCCGAGTTCGAACCCGCGGACGAAGGCTATGGCCCGCGCCCGGTGCCCAAGGTCATGGGCCACCCCGAGCTGGCGGCGCACATCGCGCAGTCCGTGATTCAGCAGGACTTTGACCTCACCATCGTCAACGACCTCAAGGTGGACCACGGCCTGACCGTGCCCATGAACCTGCTCTTCGGCTCGCCCGAGGCCTGGCCGGTGAAGGTGATTCCGTTTCATGTCAACGTGGTGCAGTACCCGGTGCCGTCGGGTCAGCGCTGTATTGCGCTGGGCCAGGCCATCCGCCGCGCCATCGAGTCGTATGACGCGCCGCTGAAAGTGCAGATCTGGGGCACGGGTGGCATGAGCCACCAGTTGCAAGGCCCGCGCGCAGGGCTGATCAACGCCGAGTGGGACAACGCCTGGCTCGACAAAATGATTGCCGACCCCGTGGGCTGCGCCGACACGCCACACATCGACTACGTGCGCGAAGCCGGCAGCGAAGGCATCGAGCTCGTCATGTGGCTGATCGCCCGTGGCGCCATGTCTGACGTGGTGGACGGCAAGGTCCAGGGGCCAGCCCCTACCGTCAAGCACCGCTTCTACCATGTGCCCGCCAGCAACACGGCGGTGGGCCACCTGATTCTTGAGAACACCTGAAGGAAACGAGCATGACCATCAAAGTAGCCCTCGCCGGCGCCGGCGCCTTCGGCATCAAGCACCTGGACGGCATCCAAAACATCGACGGCGTTGAAGTGGTGTCGCTGATCAGCCGCGACCTGGAGAAGACCAAGGAAGTCGCCGACAAATACGGCATCCAACACGTCACCACCGACCTCGCCGACAGCCTGGCGCTGAAGGAAGTCGGCGCCGTCATCCTCTGCACCCCCACGCAGATGCACGCCGAGCAGACGCTGGCCTGCCTGAAGGCGGGCAAGCACGTGCAGGTGGAGATTCCGCTGGCCGACAGCTTGAAGGGCGCGCAAGACGTGGTGGCCCTGCAGAAGCAGACCGGCCTGGTGGCGATGTGCGGCCACACCCGCCGCTTCAACCCCAGCCACCAGTACGTGAACCATAAGATCACGGCCGGCGAATTCAACATCCAGCAGATGGATGTACAGACCTACTTCTTCCGCCGCACCAACACCAATGCCCTGGGCCAAGCCCGCAGCTGGACCGACCACCTGCTGTGGCACCACGCCGCCCACACCGTGGACCTGTTCGCCTACCAGTGCAACAGCCCCATCGTCCAGGCCAACGCCATCCAGGGTCCGATCCATCCGGTGCTGGGCATCGCCATGGACATGAGCATCCAGCTCAAAGCCGCCAACGGCGCCATCTGCACGCTGAGCCTTTCGTTCAACAACGACGGCCCGCTGGGCACCTTCTTCCGCTACATCGGCGACACCGCGACGTACCTCGCGCGCTACGACGACCTGTTCACCGGCAAGGAAGAAAAGATCGACGTATCGAAAGTGGCGGTGTCCATGAACGGCATCGAACTGCAGGACCGTGAGTTTTTCGCTGCCATCAAGGAAGGGCGCGAGCCGAACTCCAGCGTTGCCAAGGTGTTCAACTGCTACCAGGTGCTGCACAACCTGGAGCAGCAACTCAACGCCTGAGACCTCTCGCGCAGGCTTTAGCATCCCTACGGCTGGGGCCGCTTTCTATTTCAGGAGTTCACACCACCATGCAACAACGCCAACTCGGCCCATTCAACGTCTCCGCCATCGGCCTGGGCTGCATGAACATCTGCCACGCCTACGGGGCCCCGGTCAGCGAACAGCAGGCCGAGCGCTTGCTGCTCGCCGCGCTGGACGCGGGCGTGACGCACTTCGACACGGCGGCGCTCTACGGCTTTGGTGCCAGCGAAACGCTGTTGGGCAAGTACCTCTCAAAGCACCGTTCCAAGTTCACGCTGGCCAGCAAGTGCGGCATGCAGGGCGTGCCCAACGCCGACGGCGTGAAGGTGCGCGTGATCGACGGTCGGCCCGACACGATCAAAGCCACCTGCGAAGCCGCCTTGAAGCGGCTGCAGACCGAGGTGATCGACCTGTATTACCTGCACCGCTGGGACAAGGCTGTGCCCATCGAAGAGAGCGTGGGTGCGCTGGGCGATCTGGTGCGCGCGGGCAAGATTCGCAGCGTGGGCCTGAGCGAAGTCTCGGCCACCACCCTGCGCAAGGCATACGCCGAGCACCCCATCGCCGCCCTGCAGACCGAGTATTCGCTGTGGACGCGTAACCCCGAAATCGCCGTGTTGCAGGCCTGCCGCGAGATGGGCGTGAGCTTCGTGGCCTTCAGCCCGGTGGCGCGCGGTTTTCTGTGCGGGCCACTGGACGTGAGCGCCTTCGACGCCAAAGACATCCGACGCACCATGCCGCGTTTTGCGCCAGACAACTACGCGAAAAATTTGACCCTGCTGTCCGCCTACAACGCCCTCGCCGCCGAGTTGGGTTGCACGCCTTCGCAGCTCGCCATCGCCTGGCTGCTGCAACAGGGCGATGACATCCTGCCCATCCCCGGCACCACCAGCGTGGAGCACCTGATGGACGACCTGGGCGCGGTGAACGTGAAGCTGTCTGCCGAGGTGATGCAACGCCTGAATGCGTTGATCAATCCGAACACCGTGTACGGCGACCGCTACAACGCGCAGGCCAATAGCGAGGTGGACACCGAGACCTTTGCCTGAAGCCACCGCCCGCATTCGCAGGGCGTGCCAGTGGGTTGTCGAAAGGCCCGTGTCCAGTTATATTCTATATTCGCGATTCTTGAATATAAAATGTCATGCAGCTCAAACCGCAAGATTTCCTGGTCACCCTCAAGCTCGTGGCTTTGGGGAATGAGCGCTGGACGTACGCGCGCCTGGCGCAAGAGCTGGGCTTGAGCGCTTCGGAGGCACACGCCTCGGTGAAGCGGGGTTTGCAGGCGGGGCTGCTGGTCGACGCGGCTTTGCTGGTGCCGCCTCCCTCTGCAGCGCCGGGCGCCCAGGAGGCTGCTGCCATCTACCGGGTGCGTGCCAAGCCGCGCCGCGCCTTGGCGGGGGCGGCCAGCAACGCCGACAACCCGGCGCGTGTGCACAGCCGCAACCTGGCAGAGTTTGCGGTGCACGGCGCCAAATACGCCTTTGCGCCAGACCGGTTGCCAGTGTCGGTGGGCGTGCCCACCAGCCACAGCGCGCCCGTATTTGCAGGGGTGTTTGCGCCAGGGTCGGACGACTGGGTGTGGCCCCACCCCAATGGCACGGCCCGAGGGCAGGGGCTGGAGCCTTTGCACCCGAGCGCACCCTTTGCCGCCATGCAAGACGCCAAGCTGTATGAAATGCTGGCCCTGTTCGACGCACTGCGCGTAGGGCGCGCGCGGGAGCGCGGCATGGCGCTCAAGCGGCTGCCGCTGCTGATCTACCCCGACGGCCCCAAGCCCGAAGAGAGGCCGATGCATGGCTAACCCCAACCTTGAACTGCTGTCTGGCATGGCCCACGCCATGGGGCCGCTGTGCGACCAGGTGGTTTTCGTCGTTGGCTGTGCCACCGGCTTGCTGATCTCGCAGCCTCTGGTGGCCGACGCACGGGCCACCGAAGACGTGGACGCGATCGTGGAAGTGGCCTCTTTGGTGGGCTATCACGCGCTGGCCGATCAATTGATGGCCCGTGGCTTCAAGCAGACCATGGCCGATAACACGCCGCCGTTTCGCTGGTTCTGGCAAGGCATGCAGCTGGACCTGGTGCCGCTGGACGAGAAGGTGCTGGGTTTCGCGAACCGGTGGTACCGGCCCGGGTTTGCGGCGGCACAGTCCGCCACACTGCCCACGGGTTTGCAACTCAGGCACCTGTCGGCCCCTTACTTCGTGGCCACCAAGCTGGAGGCCTTCAAAGACCGGGGCAACAACGACGTGTACCTGAGTCACGACCTGGAAGACATCATCACCGTGGTGGACGGCCGGGACGAATTGCTGGCAGAGCTGGCGGCAGCGCCCAGCGAGGTGCGCCAATTCATCGCCTCGCACTTTCAGGCGGTGTTGAACCACACGGATTTTTCCAACGTATTGCCCGGCATCGTTTCGCAGA
>DAIOEI010000197.1:0-5015 GCA_036746335.1 Hydrogenophaga sp.
TTCACTTCGACGAAGTTGCCGATGTGCACCTCGGTGCCCAGTTGTGCACCCGGGCGCAAGCGCGCAAAGGGGCCGATCAGACTGCCCGCGCCCACGCTCACGCCCAGCTTCTCGCCATCGATGTGGGTGAAGGGGTGGATCACCGCGCCGTCGGCGATCTGCGCGTTGGCGATCACGCAGTTGGCGCCGATGCGCACGCCGTTGCCCAGCTGCACAGCGCCTTCGAACACGCAGTTGACGTCGATCTCCACGTCCTGGCCACACACCAGTTCACCACGCACATCAAAGCGGGCCGGGTCGGCCAGGCGCACGCCCTGCTCCATGAAAGCCTCAGCCAGGCGGCGCTGGTGAGCTCGCTCCAGCTCGGCCAGCTGCACCGGGCTGTTGACGCCCGCCACCTGCACCGCGTCGCTAATGCGGTGGGCCTTGACGGTCTGGCCGTCGGCCACGGCGAACTTGACCACGTCGGTCAGGTAGTACTCGTTCTGGGCGTTCTGGTTGTCCAGCCGTGCCAGCCAGCCGCGCAGCAGCCGCGTGGGCACGGCCATGATGCCGCTGTAGATCTCGGTGATGGCTTTTTGCGCGTCGCTCGCATCCTTCTGCTCCACGATGGCCAGCACCGCGCCGTCGGCGTGCCCCGAAGCCCTCATGATGCGACCGTAACCGGTGGGGTCGGACATTTGCAGCGTCAGCAGGGCCAGGTGATCCCCCCCGCACAGGTCCAGCAGGGCCTGCAGGGTGTCGGCGCGGGTCAGCGGCACATCGCCGGAGAGCACCAGGGTCACGCCATCATCCGGCAGCACCGGCACCGCCTGCTGCACCGCGTGGCCGGTGCCCAACTGGGGCATCTGGCGCACGTACTGCAGCGCGGTAGCGCCCCCGGGGGGCGCACTCAACCCGGTCTCTACCTGGTCGGCGCCATGGCCGGTGATCACCACCACCGAGCGCGCCGATAACCGGGCGGCGGTGTCGATCACATGCTGGGCCAATGCACGCCCGCCCAATCGGTGCAACACTTTGGGCCGCAGGCTCTTCATGCGCGTGCCTTTGCCGGCCGCCATCACAACCACATCCACAGGGAACGACATGAACACCTCTTCCAGGGCGCACGTGCACCCACTGTTTCAGATGGCGCGAATTATCGCCGCCCGTGGCTGGAAACGCCTGCGCCAACACGGGCGTCTGTGGTCCACGCTCAGTCTGGCGGGGGTGCTGGCGGCTTGCAGCGCGCTGCAGCTTGGCTACAACCAGGCGCCCACGGCGCTGTACTGGTGGGTGGACGGTTACGCCGATCTCGACGACACACAAAGCACCCGCGTTCGTCAAGACATTGACCGGGTACTCGCCTGGCACCGGCGAAACGAACTCCCCGCTTACGCCGACCGGCTCCAGCAATGGCAAGCCCTGGCCCTGCAAGACATCACGGGCGCACAGGTGTGTGATCAGGTGGAGCACCTGCGGGCCGCAACCGAGCGGCTGATGGATCGCGGCCACGAGCCGCTCACACACCTGGCGCTGAGTCTCTCGCCCGCCCAGCTGCAACACCTGGAGCGCCACCAGACCAAACGCAATGCCAGCTTTGAAAAGGACTTCCTGCGCGGCAGCCCCGCTCAGCGCCTGCAGCGCCGCCTCGACCGCACGGTGGACCGTTACGAAACCCTTTACGGCAGCCTCACACAGCGGCAAGTACAACAGGTGCGCCAGAGTCTGGAGGGCTCACCCTTCGACGCCGGCCGCAGCCTGAGCGACCGCCGCGCACGCCAGGCCGAATTGATGGGTCTGATCCGCCAGTTGCAAGGCAGCCTGCCGCAGCGGCTGGCCCCTGACAGCCCAGTGCCCCCCGCGGCCGCCCAAACGCTGCGCGACTGGCTGCAGCGCGGTCTCCTGGCCTCGCCCAGCGCCAGCAACGAACGCGCCGGCTGGATCCGCCACGGCTGCGAAGGCTTCGCCCAGCTGCACAACAGCACCAGCGCCACACAGCGACAGAACGCTCGGCAGTTGCTGGCCAAATACGAAAAAGACCTGCGGACGCTGGCGGGACAAGACTGAGTCCCCAAGGGCTGCAGCCTCCACGCCTCGCTTTGGGGCTGAGGCAACTGCAAGCAGCACATCGCTGGTGCACCCGGGTGTCGGCCGCGGTCCTGATGCACAGATCTGACGCGCAAATCTTGCATACAAGAACTGCATGCGGCTGGCACGCTTCTCGCAAGCGTTACCGGCATGGTCAGCTCCACCGACATCGCCCAACGCATCATAGAAGCCGTGCTCGCGCAGCGGCTGGCACCCGGGACGCGCCTGGGCGAGCAGAACCTCTCGCTGCTGTTCGACTGCAGCCGCACCCTGGTGCGCGAGGCCTTGGTCCGCCTGGCTGCGCGCGGCATTGTCACCGTCAGTTCCCGGCGTGGTTGGTACGTGGTGCAGCCCTCACACGAAGAGGCGCGCGAGGCCTTTGAGGCCCGCCGCGTCATCGAAACCGGGCTGATCCGCCGCCACGGCGCGGTGGACAAGACCGCCATCAAGCGCCTGCGCCAGCACGTCAGGCAAGAACAGGCGGCCGTCAAGGGCAGCGACGTGGGCCAGCGCAGCTACCTGCTGGGGGACTTTCATGTGTGCCTGGCCGAATGCCTGGGCAACCAGTTGCTGGCCGACACTCTGCGCGACTACACCGCCCGCACCACCCTGATCGCCATGCTCTACCAGAGCACACACGACGCCGAGCAGTCCTGCCAGGACCACGTCGCCATTGTCGAGGCGCTGGAGCGCGGCGATGTGGCCCTGGCCGAGCGCCTGATGGAGGACCACATTGGCCAGGTGCAGGCCGCCCTGCGCCTGGCGCCGGTCGACGACCCGCTGGCCGACCTGCGGCTGGCGCTCGCGCCGGTCAAGCCCCCATCCCCAGTTTCCCCGTCAAAACCCCCACCCCCTGAAACCTACCTAGGAGCCCTGCTGTGAAACTCAACAAACGCCTCTTCATTGCATCCACCCTCGCCGCGGTCACGCTGGTCACCACCGGCGCCGCGCAGGCCCAGTCGGCGCTGGACGACGTGATGAAGGCCAAGACCATCAAGATCGCGGTGCCCACCGACTTCCCGCCCTACGGCTTTGTCGGCACGGACCTGCAGCCCCAGGGCCTGGACGTGGACATGGCCCGCTACATCGCAACCAAGCTGGGCGTGAAGATTGAGCTGGTGCCAGTGACCAGTGCCAACCGCATCCCCTACCTGCAAACCAAAAAAGCCGATTTGGTGATTTCCACGCTGGGCAAGAACCCCGAGCGCGAGAAGGTGATCGACTTCACCATCGCGTATTCACCCTTCTTCCAGGCGGTGTTTGCGGCCAAGTCGCTGCCGGTCGCGTCGTTCGCCGATCTGGCGGGCAAATCGGTGGCCGTCACGCGCGGCGCCATCGAAGACCAGGAGCTGAGCAAAGTAGCCCCAGCGACTGCCGACATCAAGCGCTTTGAAGACAACAACGCCACCGTTTCGGCCTTCGTCGCGGGCCAGGTTCAGGCGATTGCCACGGGCGCTTCCGTGGCGGGCAACATGATGGCGCGCAACCCGCAGCTGGGCACCGAATACAAGCTGCTGCTCAAGGACAGCCCGAACTTCATCGGTGTGGCCAAGGGTGAAGACGCGCTGCGCACCAAGGTCAACGAGATCATCCTCGCAGGCAAGAAGGCGGGCGACATCGATGCGATGGCCAAGAAGTGGCTCGGCCGCCCGGCGGGCACCTTGCCTGAATGACTGTGAACTGAGGCCGCCATGCGCATCGAACTCGACTTCCTGGCCGTGCTGGCGCAGTGGCCGCTGCTGCTGCAAGGCGTGGTCTGGACGCTGGGCCTGACGGCGGTCTCGGCTGTGCTGGGCGTGGCCCTGGGCGTGGCTTGCGCCTGGGCACGCAGCCATGGGCCGGTGTGGTTGCGCTGGGTGGCGGGCAGCTATGTGGAGGTCATCCGCAACACACCCTTCATCGTTCAGCTGTTCTTTGTGTTCTTCGGCCTGCCGGCGGCGGGGGTGAAGCTCACGCCCGAACTCGCTTCGGTGATCGCGATGGTGATCAACCTCGGCGCCTACGCCGCCGAGATCGTGCGCGCCGGTATCGAGGCCACGCCCAAGGGCCAGTTTGAAGCGGCGGCCAGCCTGGCGCTGAGCCGGGCGCAGACCTTCATCCACGTGGTGCTGCCGCCCGCGCTGCGCAAGGTGTGGCCCGCGCTGACCAGCCAGATCATCATCGTGATGCTGGGCTCGGCGGTGTGCGGCCAGATCGCCACCGAAGAACTGAGCTACGCGGCCAACCTGATCCAGAGCCGCAACTTCCGCGCCTTCGAGGCCTTCATCGTCGCCACCGGCATCTACCTGCTGCTGTCCATCGGCGTGCGAGCCTTGCTCAACTGGATAGGTCCGCGCTTCATCTACGGAAAAGGAGGCGCCCGTGGTTGACTTCACCCTGTGGGACATCGTGCGCAACCTGCTGCTGGCCGCGCGCTGGACGGTGGTGCTGTCGCTGGTCGCCTTCATCGGCGGCGGACTGGTGGGCATGCTGTTGCTGGTGGCGCGCACCGCGCGCTGGCCGGGCGCACAGACCTTCGTCGCCGGTTATGTGCAGCTCTTTCAGGGCACGCCGCTGCTGATGCAGCTGTTCCTGGCCTACTTCGGCCTGGCGCTGTTCGGCGTCGACACCTCGGCCTGGGTGGCGGCGGCGGTGGCGCTCACGCTGTACACCAGCGCCTTCCTGTGCGAGATCTGGCGCGGCTGCGTGGCGGCGGTGCCCAAGGGCCAGTGGGAAGCGGCGCAGAGCCTGGCGCTGAGCTTTGCCGAACAACTGCGTTATGTGATCCTGCCGCAGGCCACGCGCATCGCCATCGCGCCCACCGTGGGTTTTCTGGTGCAGGTCATCAAGGGCACGGCTCTGGCCTCGGTCATCGGTTTCGTGGAGCTGACCAAGGCCGGCACCATGATCACCAACGCCACCTTCCAGCCCTTCCTGGTCTACAGCTGCGTGGCCCTGATGTACTT
>DAIOEI010000198.1:0-5005 GCA_036746335.1 Hydrogenophaga sp.
GGCAGCGCCTGGGGGGCGCCGGGCTCGGCCATCAACAGCACGTTGGCCTGGCCATGCTGTCGTTCGGCATCGGCGCGGCGCAGGGCTTCCAGAACGTAGGACATCGGTAGATCGTGGCGGTTCAACGGGTGGATATTGCCGCAGGCACACCGGTTTGAAGTCGGGGCTCTTGAACGCCGATCGCGCGGTTGATCAGGATCAGCGTGGTTGGACCGGCCTGACCGGTGACGCCCAGCCCGTTCGCGCGTTGAAACGCCCTGATCCTGTCGCTCAGGTCATCGGCCTCTGACGGCAGTGCGCCTTGTTGTTGCAAGCGGAGCAGCGAGGCCTCCAGCCAGGGCATGACCAGTGGGTCGAAGCCGCTGGCGATGTGTTTGTTGACCCGCACGGGCGTGCGCCAATAAGCGGCGTATTCACCTCGCCAAAGCGAACCCAGCGCCTCGACCGGTAAGGACCATGGCCGACCCTGGGCCAAAAACGTCACCCGATCGCCGGCCCACTGTGTGAGCACAGCGTAGCCGGCTGGTGCGCCCGGCGGGTGCAGGCGCAGCACGGCAGGGCGGTCAAAGGCCTGCACGCCATCCAGCGTCATGCGCGGCATGCGGTAACACTGGTGTTGCTGCAACTGCGCGCTGGCGCAGGGCTCGTCGGTGAGCGAAGGCAATGCCCAGACCCTGGCCAACTCGGCCAGCGCGCTGGTCTCGCTGGTGTGCAGGGCACTCCAGTCGGGGGCGGCGTCCTCCATGGGTGCAGCCTTGGCCGTTGCGGTTGCCTCGGACCGGCCGTTCCCGGCAGCGGCTGCGGTGCTGGTGGAGGCTTCCACCGGGTCTGTGGGGGGCGGGGTGGGCAAGGAGGGTGAGAGCGCCTTGGCCGGCGGCCCTGAAGCAGGCAAGACCGAAGCAGCAGAAACCGAAGCAGGCGCCTGCAGCCTTTCCCAGGCCACCCAGCCTGCCAGCGCGGTCAGGCACACACCCAGGAGCCCGCCCGTCAGACCTGCTGCCCAGGCCCTGTGCGGCGGTGTTGCCGTCAGCGGCGTCGGCGCGGCCGGGGCGTCGAACACCTCGGTGGCCGCCTGGGCGATGGTCTCGGATGAAACCAGTTTCTGCCCATGGGCATAGGCACCGAGCAAGGCGCGGTCGCACAGCAGGTTGATGCGCCGGGGAATGCCTCGGCTGATCGTGTGCACGCTGGCCAGTGCGTCGGGCAAGAACGGCAGCGGGCCGGTCAGCCCGGCCACGCGCAGCCGGTGCTCGATGTAGTGGCTGGTTTCTGCCGCCGTGAGGGCCCCCAGGTGGTAACGCGCAATCACCCGCTGGGCCAGTTGCTCCAGCTCGGGACGCGCCAGCAGGGTGCGCAACTCCGGCTGCCCGATCAGCACGATTTGCAGCAGCTTGCGCTCGCTGGTCTCCAGGTTGGTCAACAGGCGCAGTTGTTCCAGCACGTCGGCAGGCAGGTTCTGCGCCTCGTCAATGACCAGGACGTTGTTGAGGCCTTGTGCGTGTGCAGCGAGCAGGTGGGTGTTCAGCGCGTCCAGCCAGGCCTTGGTGCTGCCCGCCTCGGGCGGCAGGTGGGCGGGGGCGGGCACACCGAACTCGTGGCAGATGGTGGCCAGCAGGTCGGTGACGGTCAGGCGCGGGTTGAAGATATAGGCCACCCGGCATTGCGCAGGGGCATGCTCCAGAAAATGCCGGCAGACGGTCGTTTTGCCAGCACCGATTTCGCCGGTAAGGACCACAAAACCACCACCGCCTTGCACACCAAAAAGTAAGTGCGCCAAGGCTTCCCTGTGCCGCTCGCTGCGGTAGAGGTAGCGCGGATCCGGTGCGATGGAGAAAGGGGCCTGCTGGAGCCCGAAGAAGCCGGCGTACATGTACAGAGCATACCGGCTGTGGCGCCCGGCACCATCAGGTGCTGCGCAGGCGCCGGGCCAGGCGGTTGCGTGGCCCGGCTGGGAAGGAGAGCCTCAGGCGGCCAGGGCCATCGAGGGTTTGGCCGGGTTGCCCGGCTGGGCCTTGACAGCGGTCTGCGTCGTGTTGGAAGCCGTGGCGCGGCTGGCGACCGTGCATTCGATATCGCCCGAGAGTTGCCCGCCTTCTTCGATCACCACCTTGCCATACCGGATCTTGCCGGTGACGCGGCCACTGGCGTAGATCACCAGCTTCTGGCGCACGGTGAGGTTGCCGTCGAACACACCGTGGATTTCGGCGATGTCGATTTCGGCCGTGCCCTTGAAGGCGCCTTGTTGTGCGATCTGGATCACGCGCGAGTCCATCGTGGCCTCCACCAGACCCTCCACGAACAGCGTGTCGCAGTCGGTGATTTCCACGCCCTTGAGCTTGATGTTCGGGCCGACGGTGAGTTTGCTGCCGCCTTCTGGCACGTGTGTTCCCTGCGGCGCGCTGCCCGTAGGGCGGCTTTCGGGTGTGCCTGCGGGCGTGGCCGGGGCAGCACCATAGCGGGGCGTGCTCGGGCCCTGGCTGAGGGTGTTGGTGGGTTCGGGGTCGCGTTTGCCGAAATGCAGTGCCATGGGAACTCCTTCAAAAAGTGGAGCAGCCATGCTACGGGCCACAACGCTTACATTCGGGTGCCGGCCGTAAGAGCGGTAACGAGATGCACCGTACATCTCGTTGCGCTCGCGCGCGCTGACCGTCAGCGGGTTTTCCTGGCCTCCATCTCGCGCACCAGCGCGCGCGCCTCGTCGCCCTCGGGAATCGGCGCGCCACCGTCTCGCCACTGCACCGCCGCCTTGAAGCCCTGTTCCTGCGCGTAGCGTCGGAACCAGAGCCCTTCAGGGTTGTGGCGCGTGATGCCGTCGAACACCGTGGCCATCTGCTGCGTTTGCTCCAGACCCATGGAGAGCATCACCTGGTTGACCACCATCTTGTGCATGGCCAGGTGCGAGCGGGGTACGCCCGCGATGCGGTTGGCCAGCGCCAGCACCGTAGCGTCGAGCTGTTCTGGGGGCACGGCTTCGTTGGCCAGGCCCCAGTCGGCCGCGGTGCGGCCGCTGATCACATCGCCGGTGAACATGAGCTGCTTGGCGCGCATCGGGCCCAGACGGTAGGTCCACATCGCCGTGGTCGGGCAGCCCCAGACGCGGGTCGGCATGTAGCCGATGCGCGCGTCCTCGGCCATCACGAGCAGGTCGCAGCACAGCGCAATGTCGCTGCCGCCCGCCACTGCCGCGCCGTGCACCTGGGCGATGGTGGGTTTGGCCGAGCGCCACAGGCTCATGAAGTCTTCCGTGTTGCGCTTCATGTAGGCGTAGTCGTCCATCGGGTCCCAGGGGTGACGCTCCTGCTGGCAGGGGTGATCGATCTCGCCTTCGCCGAACTGGCTCAGGTCGTAGCCGCCGCAAAAGCCCTTGCCCGCGCCTTCGACCACGATCACATGGACGCTCGGTTCGGCGTTGGCCCATTCGACGGCGGCGCGGATCTCGCGCGGCGTGTCGTCGTTGATGGCGTTGTAGTGCTCGGGACGGTTGAGCGTGAGGCGGGCGACGCGCGCGTTGCGAGCGTCGGGCGCGATGCGCAGGGTACTGAAGTCGGGCATGGGGATCTCCGTTCGGTTTTGTTGGGTTGCCCATGCTAAAGCAGCGGGGCAAACGGTGGCGGGCGCTACGGGCTTGCAAGGGCGGGAGGGCAGTGCCCCCAATGCAAGGCAGGTTGGGGCGAAGAACCTACACTTGCGGGTTATCCCCCGATTGCCCCCATGAACGCGCCCATCGACGTCTCCTTTTTCGCGCGCAATGCCAAGCCGCTGACCAGCTACCGCCCGTACTGGGCCAAGCGCTTCGGTGTCGCACCCTTCCTGCCCATGAGCCGGGCGGAAATGGAGCAGCTCGGCTGGGATTCGTGCGACATCATTCTGGTGACGGGCGACGCCTATGTGGACCACCCCAGCTTCGGCATGGCGGTGATCGGCCGGGTGCTCGAAGCGCAGGGGTTTCGCGTCGGCATCATTGCCCAGCCCGACTGGCAGAGCGCCGAGCCCTTCAAGGCGCTGGGCAAGCCCAATCTGTTCTGGGGCGTGACGGCCGGCAACATGGATTCCATGATCAACCGGTACACCGCCGACCGGAAGATCCGCAGCGACGACGCTTACACCCCGGGCGACGTGGGCGGCAAGCGCCCCGACCGCGCGGCCATCGTCTACAGCCAGCGCTGCCGCGAGGCCTACAAGGACGTGCCCATCATCCTGGGCGGCATCGAAGGCAGCCTGCGCCGCATCGCCCACTACGACTACTGGAGCGACAAGGTGCGCCGCAGCATCGTGGTGGACGCCAAGTGCGACCTGCTGCTGTACGGCAACGCCGAACGGGCGCTGGTCGAGGTGGCGCACCGCATCGCCGCGCGCGAACCCGTCGAGCAGATCACCGACGTGCGCGGCACCGCCTTCGTGCGCCGCCCGGGCGACCCCACGGCCGAGGGCTGGATCGAGCTGGATTCGACCGAGGTGGACCAGCCGGGTCATGTGGAAGACCACATCAACCCCTACCTGACCACCAGCGAGCAAGCGCAGGCCCAGGGCCAGAGCTGTTCGAAGGAAGAGGGCGCGGCCCCGGCGGCCGACCCCACGGTCAAGACCATCACCATCCACCGCCCGCAAGGCCCGGGCGGCGTGGCCAAGCTGCCGCGCGATCGCACCGTGATCCGCCTGCCCAGCTACGAGCAGGTGAAAAGCGACGCCGTGCTCTACGCCCACGCCAACCGCGTGCTGCACCTGGAAACCAACCCCGGCAACGCCCGCGCGCTGGTGCAGGCGCACGGCGAAGGAACCACGTCACGCGACGTGTGGATCAACCCGCCGCCCATCCCGCTGACCACGGCGGAAATGGACTACGCCTTCGATCTGCCCTACGCCCGCAGCCCGCACCCCACTTACGCCGACGAGCACGGCAAACACGACGGCGCGACCAAGATTCCGGCTTGGGAAATGATCCGCTTCTCGGTGAACATCATGCGCGGCTGCTTCGGCGGCTGCACCTTCTGCTCCATCACCGAGC
>DAIOEI010000199.1:0-5002 GCA_036746335.1 Hydrogenophaga sp.
CATCGCGTATTCGATCACCCGCACGGTGATGGGCTCCATCGCAGGCAGGTTGTCGATCGTGTGCTCACCGCTGCTGACCGCCCGTTTGGGTGGGTGGATTTCACTGAGGTAGGAGCCGTCAGGCAGCAGTTCGATGGCGGGCAGCTGCCGGTTGTTGGCGCAGCGCCAGAGCAGTTGAGCGCCCGTGGCCTGGGCTTTGCGCCAGTATTCAAAACCGTTGAAACCGCGGTCGGCCAGGCACAGCATGGAGCTGTCCATGCGCCCCAGCAGCGGCTCGCACACGCTCCACTCGCTGGCGCGGTAGCTGTCAATATTGGCAGCCAGGATGGCGTGCGTGGCGCATTCGATCAGCACGGCGCATTGGGCCTGCGGATATCCGGCCTGCCCGGTGCGGCTGCCAGGGTAGCCAAACTGCTCGATGTTGTCGGGTTCGTCGGGCAGCTCAAAATTGCTGCCGTCCATGGCCACCAGACGCAGGCCTTGGTAGAAGGCCAGAGGATGAGCAGCTTGCTCAGCCAGTGGACGGCAGCAGCGCTCAATCAGGTCGGCCAGCGGCTGCGGCCCGATCTTGCTGCGCAGCTCGCTGATGGAGGACTTGGCCACGCGCAGCGGTTGCGGCGCACCGGCTGCCCACGCCAGGCCCTGGGCCACGGCAGAGAAGACCTCTTCATAGGCCGCTTCCGGATACAGGCTCAGAGCCATGCAGTAGTAAACCCCGACGACCGCCGGAAAGCTGCGCATTCGCTGGCTGTTGCAGCCATGGGCATTGAGGACCGCGTGAACGTCTTCGGCGGGCACCACGCGCGCCAACAAAGAGGCACTGAGGTAGTCGCTGAGCCTGACGCCTGCACCCAACAGCGCCTTGGTTCTTGCCATGCCGCACTCCTGAAATGTGAGTGGCGTGACTTTACTTCAAAACGTTCTAACCGAACAGTATTGAGACCAGACCCTCTTGACCTGTATTTGGGTTTCGACTGTCACACATGACGAATGACAGACCTGGCCCCCAGGGTTACCTTGACAGCGTACCGTTACAAACTCGGCAGAATTTTCTGCTCGCACTGTATTCTCAGGTTCTCGCGGGTAGCTTCACTCTGGTTGCTGCCGTTCTCCGCGCGGACACGTTGCAGGAGCGACTGATACGCCTCTGTGTTCTCGTGTCGCTTCAGGCCTTCAGCGTTTTCCGATCGCCACTTGCTCAGTGCGGCCAAGTATTTACTGCGTCCTGCGGAATCCACCCTCGCGCAGTTTTCCAAGGTCGCATGTAGGGCCGCCAACCCCAGCATTTCCCGATTCAAAAGCTTTACACCGGCGCCAGGGGTACTGTTGTCGCCAGCGGAAGCCGTTGAAGCTGGTGCGCCGCCTTTTGCACTGGCCTCCGCAGGCGGTGCCTTCTGAGGCACCTTCAAAGCCTGTGCCTTGCTGGAATCGTCACAAGCTGCATCCTGGTAGCTGACCTTGCCCGAAGCGTCCTTGCATTTGTTGATCGCGTGGGCCTCGACGCTTGCCAGCAAAGCAACAAACGTCATCGTCAAGAAAGCTCTGGCTCTCATGTCTTCTCTCCTCCTTTGGGTTTCGGCATTGCCGAGAAGCATAGCCCATCCACAGCGGGGCCACGTGAGGTCTCGCGAGCCACGAGCCCGAGCCAATGCAGTCACCAATAGGGTCAGATACGGTCTTTTTCCCCACTCTCCGCAATCTGCCGCAATGGCAAGACCTCTTCGCATTTAATTTCCCGGCGCGGTTTATCACGTGACATCGCGCGGGGACCGACGGGAGCCGATCTTTGTGGATGACGTGGACCGGCGGGCTTTGCTGGAGGTGCTGGGTTCGGGGTTGGACCGGCTTGACGCCAGCGCGCTGGCCTGGTGCCTGATGGGCAACCATTACCACTTCGTGATCCAGACGCGGCTGGCCAATCTGTCGCTGCTGATGCGGCACATCAATGGGGTGTTCACGCAGCGCTTCAACCAGCGCCACCACAAGGTGGGCCATTTGTTTCAGGGGCGGTTCAAGGCGGTGCTGGTGGACCGCGACAGCTATTTGCTGGAGGTGTGCCGCTATGTGGAGCTGAACCCGGTGCGCGCGAGTCTGGCGGCCGAGCCGGCCGACTGGCCGTGGAACAGCTACGCAACACTCACGGGGCAGGCGCCCTGCCCGCCTTGGCTGGACCGGGCTGCAGTGTGGGGCTACCTGCTGGGCGACGAGGCTTTCGTCTTGCGCATGCAGGCGCTGGCGTCTGACCGCGCGGTGAGCGACAAGGAGATCCCGAAGGCGCAGCGCGCCAGCCCCAAGACTTTGCAAGACTGGCTGAATGAGATGCCGAGCCGGGACGAGGCCATTGTGGCGGCGCACCGGCATTCGCAGTTGAGCCTGTCAGCCATTGCGCGGGCGTTGGGCTTGTCGGTGTCGCGGGTGAGCCGGATTGTGGCGGGGGCGCGGGATTCGCGCGCTGCTGACCGTACCGAAGGCGCTGCCCAGTAGCTACACTCGGCCTCATGCGCCCCTCTCAAGCCCTCAACCTGCATCGCTCGCAAATCCGCGAGATCGCCATGCGCCACCGCGTGGCCGGTGTGAGCGTGTTCGGCTCTGCGATTCATGGAGACGACGTCGAGGGCAGTGATCTGGACGTGCTGGTGGACCCGACGCCCGCGACCACTCTGCTGGACATTGGCGCCATCCGCTACGAGCTGAAAGCGCTGTTGGGTATGGAGGTCGACGTGTTGACGCCCAATGGCCTGCCAGACAGCTTTCGCGAGCGGGTGCTTCGCGAGGCTGTGAGGCTGTGATGCGCCAGCATCCGCTGCGCACGGCGGACTACCTGCAACACATGGCGCAGGCGATTGACAACATCCAGAGTTACACGGTGGGCATGGACGCCGCCAGTTTCAAGGCAGACCGCAAAACTCAGGACGCGGTGATCCGCAACCTGGAGATCATTGGCGAGGCCTGCAACAACGTGGTCAAGAACGACCCGTCATTTGCCCAGGCCCATCCCGCGATGCCCTGGGGCTTTGCGTATGAGATGCGCAATGCGCTGGCACACGGCTATTTCAAGGTGGACCTGGACATCGTTTGGGCGACTGTGACGGGCGACTTGCCCGGCCTGAAAGCTCAGTTGGCTGCACTGATTCAGTAAGTCGTCGATGCCCTCACAGGCTGCAGTCAGGCTGACGCTTGTGGGGCCTCAGGCGGCAAAGCGCTCCGCAAACTGTCCCTTGCCGCCCAGCCCAACAATCAACCGCTGCGTGGCCCGCGTGGCACCCACGTAAAACAGCTTGGCCTCTTCTCGCTCGTCTTCGCCCGGGGCGGGCATGTGGCCCGCGCCCACCAGCGCCACCACCGGGAACTCCAGCCCTTTGCTGGCGTGCAGGGTCAGCACCTTGATGGTGTCGCTGGCCATGTCGAACGCGGCGCCGGAGCCTTTGCGCACGCGGTGCGGCAGGCCGCGCTGGTTGAGCACATCGGAGCAGAGGTCCATTTCGTTCCAGTGGCGGCAGAGAATGGCCATGTCGCCCCAGGCGTGGCCTTCGCGGTGGGCGGCGCTCAGGTGTTCGGCCACCTGTTGCGCTTCTTCGCGCAGGCTGGGCAGGCGGATGATGAGCGGCGCTTCGCCGTCGCGCCCGCAGCTCACGGGCTTGAGCATGGGGATGCCGTCTTCGTCTTTGTCTTCGGCGGTCAATAGATCGGCGGCGACCAAGCTGGCGGTTTGCAGGATCTGCCGCGTGTTGCGGTAGTTGATCTTGAGGATGGTGGTGCGCCCCTGCGCCTGGATGCCCACGCTCTTGAAGCTGAACTGCTTGCTGCGGCTGCGCTCGTAGATGCTCTGCGCGTCGTCGTACAGCACCAGCAGGCTGTTGGTGGCGGGGTCCACCATCTGCGTCACGAGCTTGAGCCACTCGGGCGCGAAGTCGTGGCCTTCGTCGATGAGCACGGCCTGGTATTGCCCGCTGGGGATCTGGCGGCGGTCCACACCGCTGATGACGCGCTGGACCATGTCGGCCATCTTCTGGCCCACGGGCTGGTTGTTGGCGGGCAGCTCTTGCCCAAAGGCCACCAGCTGGTCGCGGCACCATTTGTGAAAGTGCACCGCGTGCACGCGGTCGGCAATGCCTTTGGCGTCCATCACGCGGGCGAGCTGCTTGGCCAGCGGCTCGTTGTAGCAAAGGATGAGGATGGGTTTGCTGGCGGCGCTGTCTTGGCCGTTCACCGCCTTGGCCAGGTGCTCGGCGCGGTAGCCCAGCAGCATGGTTTTGCCCGAGCCGGCCACGCCGTGGATGACGCGGTGCCCATCACCCAGGCTGCGCGCCAGCTGTTCTTGCTGGATGTCCATCACGCGCATGATGCTGGGCAGTTCGGCGCTTTCGTCGCAGTTTGGGTCGCTGTCGTCAAACAGGCTCAGCGTGCCGGGCACAGCCACCCGCACCTCGGGGAACATGATCCAGCGCACCCGCTCCATCTGCGGCAGCGACATGACGCCACCCATCATGAAAGGAAACATGTCCCACAGTCGGCTCTGCAGCGCCTCGGGCTCCACCGCTTCAATCATCTCGTCCTGGCACACCACGCGGTGCGGTTCGATGGCGTGGGCGAGTTCGGCCTTGTGAAACTGGGCGCGGGTGATGTTGGGCAGCACCACGCCGTAGCTCCACGGAAAGGCCAGCTTGCCCTGGTGCCGACCGTCAGGGTGCACCAGCTGCGGGTCGCGCTCCAGCGCGTGCACCACCTGGTGCGCGTATTGCCGCGCCTGCTCCAGCGGGTTGGGAATGGTCTTGTGGCCCAGCTCGCCGTGGATGTCCCAGGTCTGCTTGTTGGCCTGAATGAGGGTGGAGAGCCGGAAGTCCTTCACTTCCAGGATCAGGATGCCCCGGCGCGGGTGCATGACCACAAAGTCCGGGTGCTGGTGCTTGGGGCCCACGGCCACGTCGTACCAGAGCAGGTAGTCGGCATCGAGCTTGTCTTGCAGCCGCTCGGCGGTGCGGCGTTCGCCTGCGGTCATGCG
>DAIOEI010000200.1:0-4987 GCA_036746335.1 Hydrogenophaga sp.
CATTACCAACCATGTAGGCCAGGAAAATACTGTTGCCTTTGGTGCGCTGGAGGACGTCCTGGCGCAAATCGTCGAGCAGCTCGCTTTGGCCGTGAATAGCACGCAAATCGAAGAAGACACAGGTGAGCATCAGCGACTTCGGGTCGGGCTGTCCGGTCCAGCGGGCAAAGTACTCTGCCCAACGCTGGCGCGGTTGCCGCCACTGGTCGGTCATGGCCATCATCTCCCCAGGGCAGTGGACATAGCCGCAGGCGTCCAGGCCGTCGCAGACAAAGGTCGCCAATGCTTTGAAGTAGGCGCCGTGCTGTGCTTCGTCGTAGCGGTCGTCCAGCACCATGCAGTTGTCCTGGTCGGATTTGGCGGTCTGTTCGTTGCGGGCCTGCGAACCGGCAGCCACCCAGACGTAGTTCACCGGAGCAGGGCCCAGTCGGGCTTCGCCGAGTTGCAGCAGGCGGCTGGTAATGGCATCCGTGATGGCGGTGATGATGTGGCCGGTGCTGTAGGCAGAAGCCTGGGCAGAAGCCAGGCTTTGCTGAAGGCGCTTGATTTTTGCAGAGGCGGTTTGCAGACCCTCCACGGAGGTTTGCTTGTAAATGTCGCCAGCCAGATAGACCGCCGAGGTGCTGTGCTGCTCGGTGAGGTCGGTGGCTGTGATCATGCCGGCCACTTGCTGGCCGTCCAGCACCGGCACGTGGTGGATGTTGTGCCGGGCCATGAGCAGCAAGGCATCAAACGCCGGGTTCTGCACATCCACGCTCAGCGGTGCCAATGTGGCGATGTCCATGATGGATCGGCCAGTATCCATGCCGGCTGCGACCACGCGGTTGCGAAGATCGCGGTCGGTGATCAGGCCGAAAAGGTGGTCTTGTTCCACGATGAGCACCGAAGACACCCGTTTCTCGCTCATGACCTGGGCAGCCTCGCGAATGGTGGTCTGCGGTGGCAGCGTGATCGGCGCACGTTTGATCAGGTTGCGCACCGGGGTGGTCATGAGGTTGAGCGCAGGATCGGACGCAGGGGCATGGGCGGGGATTCCCGCTGCCGCTGAATGGAAGGTGCCCGGCAAGTGGTAAGCCAGCCAGGGGGCTTCCTTCAACAGGGCTTGTAACCCGGGCAGGTCCAGGCGAGCCACGGTGCTCATTGCCAGGGTCTGTGCGTTCCAGACGGGCAGGCCGTCGGTGCGTTCCAGGCCAAACAGGTCGCCCGGCGCCAACTCGACCAGTCGCTGGCCATCGGTATCCTGCAACTCCAGCGAGCCGCTGATCAGCCAGAACAGGTGGGTGCGCAACCCGTCGCCTTCGGCCAAGCCCACCCCGGCTGGGAATTGCGTCAAGGTCAGCGACTGTTCGCAGTGCGCCTGTTCAGCGTCTGCCAGACGGCTAAAGACACGGTGCGTGCGGATGTGGGCAGACAGACTGGAAGAGGTCATGAGAAAAACACTCAAAAAGATGGACGCGATAACAACCGTTGATGCTACATCGCAAGGCCGCCGCGGGTTACGGGTAAACCCTCGACGCCTTGATCTGGGTCATGTGGGCTATCGTTTGGGGCGTCAGAACTTGGTAAGCTGGCGCCCCTTTGTTGTGTGTTTCTGCACTTTTGCCTGCCACCATGCTCACTCTGATTGCTGCCGTCAAGCTGCTGGCCGAGCTGGCCTTGTTGGCTTTGTTGGGGCGTGGCGTGTTGGCGGTGCTGGCAGGACAGCGGCGCGCAGAGAACGGGGCATACCGCTTGCTGGAGTGGCTGACGCGCCCTTGGGTGCGCGCGGCACGCTGGATCAGCCCCCCCGTGGTGCTCGACAGACACCTGCCGCTGGTGGCCTTTTTGGTGTTGGGTTTTGTGTGGTTGCTTGCGACTTTTGCCAAGGTTTCGCATTGCCTGGCTGTGGGAGTGGCCCTGTGCCGATGAGCTTGTCGCAAGCCCGGCGTGCCCGTTGGGCCATGCGCCTGAACCTGATGCTGGGGCGCGAGCGCTCGGCACTGCGGCATGCTTTGACCTGGCGCGACCATGAGCCCGACCTTGCCCTGGCGTGGTCGTCTGTCGCCTACCTGCAGGCCCGGCTGGGAGATATGTCTGGCGCCAGGGCTGCGCTGGAGGCCTGCGTGCAGCGTAGCCCTGGCGATGCTCAGGCTTGGTTCAATCTGGCCTATGTGATGGAGGCTCAGGGCGAACTGGCGCTTGCCGAGCAGGCATTTGGTCAGGCACTGAGCCTCTCGCCCCGGCTTGACCGCGCTTGGTACGGTCTGGGCCTGTGTCTGATCCGGCAGCAGCGCCTGGAGGAGGCTGTCGCTGCGTTGCGCAAGGCCACCGAATTGCAACCCATGAGCCCTTTTGCCTGGTACCAGTTGGCCAGGGTGCATGCCGATCGGGCCGAGTGGGCACTGGCCGAACGCATTGTGGACCACCTGCAGGGTTTTGAACCCCGTGTGGCAGCCCAGCTGCGTCAGGAGCTGGCTCGTGCTTGCGCGGGTGTGAAGGGCGAGGTTTCGCATGGTGCAAACTGAACCGCAAAAGCGCCACTGGCGCCAGAACCTGCGCTGGACCGGTGGGCTGCTGGCGCTTTGGTTCCTGGTCAGTTTTGTGTTGAGCTACTTTGCGCGCGACCTGAATTTTGTGTTCTTTGGCTGGCCCTTCAGTTTTTGGGTGGCGGCCCAGGGTGCTCCGCTGCTGTATTGCCTGATCGTGGGTTTCTATGCCTGGAAGATGAACCGTCAGGATGTCCAGCACGGGCTCGACGAGGACGGGCTTTAGCCTGCAGCCCCAGCACTGCATTCGCCCCCCGCATGGCCGACCCGTTCCACGCCCCACCCAGCACCCGCGACCGCGAGGAGCAGCGCGTCTTCAAACGCCAGCTCAACAAGGTTTACCGCTGGTACACCGGGGGATTTGTGGTGTTTGTGCTGGCGCTGGCCGCGCTGGAACAGGTCGGGTTGCCGCGCGAGTGGATCGGCTTCATCTTCATGCTGGCCACCATTGGCCTGTATGCCGCCATCGGCATCATGAGCCGCACCACCGATGCCACGGAGTACTACGTGGCCGGGCGGCGTGTGCCTGCGGTTTACAACGGCATGGCCACAGGTGCCGACTGGATGTCTGCGGCCTCGTTCATCGGGCTGGCCGGTACCTTGTATCTCACTGGCTACAGCGGTTTGGCTTTCATCATGGGCTGGACCGGTGGATACGTATTGGTGGCGCTGCTGCTGGCGCCGTACCTGCGCAAATTCGGGCAATTCACCATTCCCGATTTTCTGGGCGAGCGCTTCGGCGGTCACGGGCCACGACTGCTCGGTATCGCAGCGGCCATCCTGTGCTCTTTCACCTATGTGGTGGCACAAATTTCAGGCGTGGGCCTGATCACCTCGCGCCTGACCGGCGTGGCCTTTGAACTGGGTATTTTTTTGGGCCTGGGCGGTATTTTGGTGTGTTCCTTCCTGGGGGGCATGCGGGCCGTGACCTGGACGCAGGTGGCGCAGTACATTGTGCTCATCCTGGCCTATCTGATCCCGGTGGTTTGGCTCTCGGTGAAACAGACTGGCGTTCCCGTGCCACAGCTGATCTACGGCTACCAGCTGGAGAAGGTCACCGCCAAGGAGAAGGAGCTGACTCAGGACCCGCGTGAGCTGGAGGTTCGTCAGCTCTACCGTGAACGCGCCGAGCGGCTGGCTGAAAAGCTGCAGAACCCGGCGGCGGCGCTGGCCGCCGACAAGGCGGCTGCCGAAGCGCGGCTGCTGGCTTTGCGCGAGGCGAATGCGCCATTGTCGGAGTTGTCTGCGGCCGAAAAACAGCTCTCGGCGCTGCCCAGGGACGCCCATGCTGCCCGCTTGGCCTGGAGCCGCGCCTTGGCCGATGCACAAACCAAGTCGCAGCCGCTGGGCGGCATGCCGCCACATGCCGCTCAATTTGCCGGCGATCCGCACGGCAGCCCACAGGAGCGCCAGTTGTTCGACGAATCACGCCGCAACTTCCTGGCATTGGTCTTCTGTCTGATGGTGGGCACTGCAGCCCTGCCGCATATCCTCATGCGCTACTACACGGTGCCCAGTGTCAAGGAGGCGCGGCAGTCGGTAGCTTGGTCGCTCTTTTTCATTTTCCTCCTGTATTTCACCGCTCCCGCGCTGGCGGTGCTGGTCAAGTTCGAAGTGTTTCAGGTGCTCATTGGTACGCCGTTTGACCAGTTGCCGGCCTGGGTCGCCGCCTGGAACAAGGTTGATCCGGCCTTGTTGTCGGTCACCGACTTCAATGGCGACGGATTGCTGCAACTCAGCGAGTTGTCGATTGGTGGCGACATCATCGTGCTGGCCACAGCAGAAATAGCCGGCCTGCCTTACGTGATCTCCGGGCTGGTCGCGGCAGGAGGCCTGGCCGCCGCGCTGTCCACCGCCGACGGCCTGTTGCTGACCATCGCCAACGCGCTTTCTCACGACCTTTACTACAAGATGATCGATCCCAACGCGTCCACCGCCAGGCGCGTGACCATCTCCAAGGTGGTGCTGCTGATGGTGGCTTTGCTGGCGGCGTACGTGGCTGCACAAAAGCCGGCAGACATTCTGTTTCTGGTCTCGGCAGCCTTCTCCTTTGCGGCAGCGGCGTTTTTCCCGGCGCTGGTACTCGGCATTTTCTGGAAGAGGGCCACGGGCATCGCGGCCTCGCTGGGCATGGTGTCCGGTCTGGCCGTCACCGCGTATTACATGGTCACCACCCAGCCCTGGCTGCGCGAGGTCTTCGGTGTGAGCTCACCGGTGCAGCTGTGGTGGGGCATACAGCCCATCTCGGCTGGTGTCTTCGGCGTTCCGGTGGGTTTCGCGGTCATCATTGCTGTGAGCCTGGTGACGCGCCCGCCCTCGCGCGATGTGCAGCGATGGGTGGAGCAGTTGCGATATCCCGGCCGCTAAGAAGGCCGGTTGCGCAGAGTGGGCGAGCGTTTGTCTGTTTAAGCGGACTGCGGCAGGCTATAATCGCGGGCTTGCCTTGCCGTACTCCATCCGAC
>DAIOEI010000201.1:0-4985 GCA_036746335.1 Hydrogenophaga sp.
ACGCACTCGCCCGGTTGATCAGATCAGCAAGGCAGCCACAAAAATGCCCAGCATGATGAAAGCCAAAACCACCTTGGCGATCATTCCAAGCATGATTCCAAGCCAGGTCTCAAAACCCACCTTGACGGCCAGGACCTGGTCTTTTCTGGCCAGATATTCGCCAGCGGCGGCGCCAAGCAGTGGCATGAACAACACGCCCACCATGCCCATGAAAAGACCGGCAACTGTGCCCAGTGCCGCACCTATCAGCGCCTGCTTGCTTGCACCTGCCTTCTGTTCACCAAGCAGTCCGGCAACGTAGTCCAGCCCCCAGGCCAGTATGGCCAGCGCACTGATCACCAGAACGGCGGTGGTGCCAACGCGGGAGAAATCATCGATCCAGGCGCCCAGCACAATGCCGGACCACACCAAGAGCGTGCCCGGCAGCATGGGGAGCACGGTGCCGGCCAAGCCCAGCACGATCAAGGTGACACACAAAACCCAAAGCAAAATGATTTCCACAGCAGGCCTCCCGGGGGAACATCCCGATAAACATCGGACATGGCTTCGGGCTTTGGAATTTCAAGCCATCGCCGCCTGTTGCGAAAGGCACGCAGGCCGGAAAACTCAAAGAGCAAACAACCTCAAAGGGTCAAAGGGCAAGAAACTGCGCTGCAATGCCTTGGTGCAACCGGTAGCTCGCTGGTGCTGTCCGCTCAGCGGGCGCGCGCAGGCCAGAGCACCGTGGCAATCGCCAGCATCACCAGGCCCACGGCCGCCCAGTCCTGCCAGTGCAGTACCTCGCCCAGCCACCAGGCGCCGCTGAACACCCCGAGAACCGGGATGAACATCACCGACAGGGTAGACGCAATCGGCGGCAAGTCGCGGGCCATCATCAGCCAGACCACCTGGGCAAAGGCAAACACCCCCACCGCGTTGTAGCCAATGGCAGCCCATTGTGCAGGGTTGGGTACCACCCACTCGGCGCGCTCAAAAACGACCGACAACAGCGTCATCCACAGCGTGGTGGCGGCGGTCATCCAGAAGCTGATGGCCAGGGTCGGCGCAGGCAACTGGGTCCGGCGCATCAATTGCGTGCCCAGGGCCCAGACCGCGGCGGCCAGCAGCATCATGCCCACGCCCAGGGGGCGGCCGGTGAGTGCTGTGAACTCATGCCAGAGCAGCAGCAACACGCCCAGCGCAGCCGCACTCACGCCGCCCCAGGCGCGGGGGTTCAGGCGCTGGCTGAACCAGATCGCGCCGATCACCGCCGAAAAAACCGGCATGGTGTATCCCAGGATCGCGGCGCGCCCGCTGGAGAGCGACTGGATCGCCAGAATGGCCAGCGTGTGCCAGAAGAACATGTTGGCCACGGTGAGCACAGCCAGCTCGCGCCAGTGCTCGCGCCCGATGGCAAATGGCACCCGGCGAAACAGCAAGAACGCCCCCAGCAGGGGAAGACCGAGCCACATGCACAGCGTGCGGAAGGTCAGCGGCGGAAAGCCGGTCACGCCAAACTTCATCACCGGCCAGTTCAGGCCCCAGACCACCGTCAACAGGACCAGCAGAACGGCTTGCTTCCGTGAGAGAACGGGCATGGGGTGTGGCTGGGCAACGGGTTAATATGAATCGACTCGAGCGGGCTTCGCGAGACCATCGGATGGCGCAGCGTGGCGTGAGGTTAACCGAGACCGCCCATTTGGAAGAACCGACCCGCAGGAGACCCGATGACTTTGCACCATGGAATGTGGCGGGGTGCGTGGTGTTTGCTGATCATCCTTTTGCTGGCATTTCCAGCAGCGGCTGCGCAACCCAAGCTGCTGGAGTTCCCGGTGATCGACCGGGATCTTCAGCGTTACCAGTCCTACCTCGCCGGGCGGCTGCCCGCTGACATTCAAGATTTTGCCGGGCAAGGCATGAGCCGCCATGTGGCCGAGTTGTGGCTGTTCGCCGTGGCGCCGGTGCTCGGTGGCTGCGGCTGCCAGATCGACTACCGGCCCTACGGGGTGGAAACCACCAACGCCCGCTCGCTGGCCGACGTGGTCAGCGGGCGCCAGGCTTCCGACCCGGTGGCCGGGTTCGCAGCGGATGCGCGTTACACCGATCAGATCGCCTTCAGCGACGAAATTCTGGGCGGCGACGAATTTGTCGTCGGGTTCTACACCCACCGCAGCCGGGCAGATGTGTTGGGGTTGCGCTCGACAGAGGCCTTGCAGCGGCTGAGGTTCGCCGTCGGCGCGCACTGGCACGTCGACCGCCAGGTGCTGGCCGAGCGCGGATGGCAGGCGGTGCCCGCTGACGACTGGCCCAGCGCTCTGCGGCAGATCCGCGCTGGCCGTGCCGATGTCATCCTGCAGCCCTTTGCTGCTCGCGCCGATCTGGCGCTCGCCTCCCAGGGGCTGGAAGCGGAGTTCGTGCCGGTGCCCGGATTTCGCGCGGTGTTCGGCCATGCCCGGTACTTCGCCTTCAGCACCCGCCATCCCGACGGACCGGCGTTGAGAACGCATTTCAACCGGGGCCTTGCCCTGCTGCGCCAGGACGGCCGTCTGGCCGCGCTGTGGCGTGCCGCAGGCGTGGACAATCCGCAGACAGCCTCCTGGGTCTTTGTGCCATGAGCCAGGCTGACCGTTCCACTGCAGTGCTCAGCCGCCGCGTATTCTGGCGCACCCTGTCAGCCACCTTGCTGGTTGCGGTGATCGCGCTGATGGTGCACGCCGCGTTGCTGCTCGACCGCCAGCGCACGGAAGCCTTGCGTGCGGTGGATGGCACGCTGGACCTGCTGCTGCCGAATTTTGCCAACGCGGCATGGCAGATCAACGAGAGTGTGATGCGGTCCCTGCTCGACTCGCTGGCGGCCACACGGGATGTGCGCTGGGCGCGCTACGAAGATGCGCACCAGCAGCAGGTGGCGCCCAGCCAGGCGGACACCGGCGCCCCCTGCCCGCAGCGCATCGAACGCCGCTTGGCGGGCACCCCGGTCGGTGCGCAGGTGCTCGACGGCGGCAGCCTCACTCTCTGTTACGCGCCCCCCGGCTGGCTGGCCATGCTGGCCCCCCAGTTCTGGCAGGCCTTGGTTCCTTTGCTCTTGCTGGCGGTGGCTGCGGTGTATCCCGCACTCATGATCCGGCGCACGGTGCTGCAGCCCATCGAGGCGCTGACGCGTGGCCTGCGCGACGAAGCCTCGGTGCTGGACATCGAACTGAACCGGCCCCAGGCTGACCGGGGCGACGAGGTGGATCGCCTGCTGGAAGAGCTCAAGCAGCGAACCCGTCGCTTTCTGCAGGAGCGCAACATGGCCGAGCTGGCCTTCCAGGCGCTGCAGGACGGCATCGTCATCACCGACGAGCGCTGTGTCGTGTTGCGCGCCAATCCGGCGGTGGCCGGTTTGCTGGAGAACGGGGACCAACTGGCGCCGGGAGCAGCGCTGGCCGACCACCTGCCCCCCAACGCTCTGCACTGTGCAGAGCAGCCGGTGGAGTTTCAGACCCGGGACGGCCGCACCATCGAGGTCACCTGCACCCGTGTTGAGCAGACGGGCGACCACGCCCGGCGGGCATTCCTGTTCAGCGACTTGACCCCGCGGCGCCAGTACGAGGCGACCCTGTTGCAGTCGCACAAGATGAACGCGCTGGGCACGCTCTCCGGCGGTGTGGCGCACGACTTCAACAACCTGCTGATGGCGATCGCTGGCAACGCCGAACTGCTCGGCATGAGCGAAACACTGAGTGACGACGGCAAGGCCATGGTGGCCGCCATCCGCCACGCGGCGCGGCGCGGCTCCGGGCTGACCGCGCAACTGCTGACCTTTGCGCGCAAACAGCCGCTCAAGCCCGCCTTTCTGGATGTGGCGGCGGTCTGCCAGGAAGTGCTGTCGCTCTCGCGCCGCACGCTGGGTGCCACGCACCGCCTGCAGCTCACGGTGGAGCCCGGTCTGCGGGTGCGCGCCGATGCGACCTTTCTGGAGACTGCCCTGCTCAACCTGCTGGTCAACGCCCGCGACGCACAACCCGACGGCGGCCCCATCGGCCTGAGCGCCGAGGCGGTGTCGGGGGATGGTGCCGGCATGGTGCGGCTCTCGGTGGTCAACGGCGGCCCGGCCATTGAACCGGCGGTGCTGGCCCACATGGGCGAACCCTTTTTCACCACCAAGGCCAAGGGAAAAGGCACTGGTCTGGGCTTGTCCATGGTGCTGGGGTTTGCCGAACAGTCCGGGGGGCGGGTGGAGATGGCGTCGGAGCCAGGGCGCACCTGCATGGCCTTGCTGCTGCCGCGCGAGACCGGCGAACCCACGCCAACCGAAGTGGCATCCTCCGCCCCCGCCAGCACGGGGTCAGGGCGCTCGCTGCAGGTGCTGGTGGTGGACGACGATCCGCTGGTGCTCAAGGTCTCGGGGGCGCTGCTGGCCAGTCTGGGGCACTGGGTGACGCCGGTGTCCACGCCCGCCCAGGTGGACCTTCTGCTGCGCGGAGGCCAGCGCTGGGATCTGGTGCTGTGCGATGTGGTGCTGGAAGACGGCAGCGGGCTGGACGTTTACAGCGTGCTGCAGCGCCATGGGCACACACCCGCCTGGGTGTTCGTCTCGGGCAATGTGCCTGCCGCGCTGCAGGAGCGGATTGCCCAGACCGAGGCCCTGGCCGTGCTGCACAAGCCCTTTGACCGGGAAACCTTGCGCGAGCTAATCGAGCAGGTCCCGGGGGGCGGCACTGCACAGACGGGTCCGTAAAATCCACCGCATGACCTTTCTCGACATGCTGGGCGCCGCAGAGCGCCAGAACCAGTCCCTGCTTTGCGTCGGCCTGGACCCCGATCCGGCCAAGTTCCCAGGCCCGATGCGGGGCGACGCCTCGAAAATTTACGACTTCTGCGCGGCCATCGTGGAAGCCACGGCCGATGCGGTGATCGCCTTCAAGCCGCAAATTGCCTATTTCGCAGCGCACCGCGCCGAAGACCAGCTCGAAAGGCTCATGCGGCACATGAAGGCGGTGGCGCCGCAGGTGCCGGTGATC
>DAIOEI010000202.1:0-4950 GCA_036746335.1 Hydrogenophaga sp.
CTTTTTGCACCTGCAGCAGCAGGGTGCGCTGGCCGTTGTACAGCGCCAGGCTTTCGACCTCTTGCGTGGCGTCGCTGATACGGGCCACCTGGCCCAGCCGCACCGGGCTACCGCCGCGCCGCGCCACGATGATCTGCTCAAAGTCTCGCGGGTTCTTCATGCGCGCGAGCACCTGCACCACGCGCTCGCGCTCCGCACTCTTGAGTGAGCCCACCGGCAGGTCCTGGTTTTCGCTGCGCACCGCAGCCACCACCTGATCGGCGGTGATGCCCATGGCCTCCATGGCGGCCGGCTCGAGGTCGATGTTGATCGCGCGCCGTGTGCCGCCCACCAGCGTGACCGAGCCCACGCCGCGCACGTTCTCCAGCCGCTTTTTCAGTGTCTGCTCGGCCCAGGTGGTCAGCTCCACCGCGGTTGGCAGGTCCGCACCGACCGAAGCGATCCCGCTGCCGGGCCGCCCCAAGCTGGGGTCTGTTCCCTCGGGAAGCGTGGGGGCCAGATCTGGCAGTACCGCGACCGACCAGATCGCCCTGCTCGCCGGGTCGAAGCGCAACACCGTGGGTTCGTTGACCTCGTCGCGCAGGCGCGGGCGCAATAACGCCACCTTTTCGCGCACATCTTCGGCCGCTTTGCGCCCGTCGATGTGCAACTGGAATTCGATGATGACAACCGACTGCCCTTCGTAGCTGCGCGAAGTCAGTGCGTTCACTCCCGCAATGGCGTTGACCGACTCTTCTACCTTTTTGGTGACCTCGTTCTCCACGATTTCGGGCGAGGCGCCGGGGTAGTTGGTGCTGACGACCACCACAGGGAAGTCGATGCTGGGAAACTGGTCTACCTTCAGGTTTTGCAGGCTGAACAGCCCCAGTACCATCAGGGCCAGCATCATCATGGTCGCAAAAACCGGGTTGCGCAGCGAAACCTGGGTAAACCACATGGCGGCGCCTTCAGTTGGGTGTCGGGGTGGCAGATGGGGCCATAGGACTTGCTGTCGGCGTTGGGCCAGCCAAGTTCACGGCAGTACCCGCGCGGATCGAGCCCGCCGTTGCGCGCAGCACGGGTGCACCCTCGGGCAGCGCGGCCACGCCATCCACCACCAGCATGGCCTCGCCCTGGAGCACGCCCTGGCGACCTGGCGCCACGCCCACGTGAGCCACACGACCGTCTTGCAACACCTGCACATAAGGTGCCGGTTGGTCATTGCGCACGGCCGACATCGGCACCGCAGCCGCTTGCAGCTGGCCCGTGACGATCTGCCCCTGTGCAAACAGGCCCTGGCGCATGCCCGCCACCGCCGGCACGCGCAAGTACACCAGCACGCTGCGGCTGCCCGCCTGCACGCTGGGGTTGATGCGTGCCACCTCGGCCAGAACCGGCTGATCCAGGCCCTCCACCCGCAACGAAGCGGGCTGGCCCGGCTGTACCGCAGCCGCAGCTGCAGGCGCCAGGGCGGCTTCCAGTTCAAAGGCCGAGAGGTCCACCACCTCCAGCAGCCGGGCGTCCACACCCACGCGCTCACCGTTTTGCACCAAGCGTGCGGAAATCTGTCCGTTCAGCGGCGAGCGCAGCGTGGTGTCGGCCAGACCCTTGCGCGCGATGTCCAACGCGGCCAGCGCAGCTCGGTGGTTCGCCTCGGCCGCCGTCAGGTTGCCAGCGGTGGTGTCCAGCGCTGTCGCCGAGATGAAGCCCTGCTGCACCAGTTTCTGGTTGTTCTGGAAGTTGCGCTGGGCAATCGCCACTTGCGCCTGCGCGGCACGGGCCTGTTCTTCGGCCTGGCGTACGCGGGCTTGTGCTTCGGTGTTGTCTATGCTGGCCAGCACTTCACCGGTCCTGACGCTTTCACCCTCCCGCTTGCTCAGCCCTCGTACCTCGCCAGGGGTGCGCGCCTTGATGGCTGCCGTCTGAAGTGCTTTGAGGGACCCCGAGACCGCGACCGCTTCATCCAGGTTCATGCGCAACACCCGCACCACGTCTTGCTCCGCCAATTCGTACACCGGGGCTTGCTGCATAGCCGCCGCTGCGCTGGCCGCTGCCTCTCGCTGGTCGACGCGTTTGTTCAAGGCCCGCAACACACCAAAGGCAATCGCACCAATCAGGAATGCCAACAGCAGCCATTTGAGCCAGGCCGGGCGTTTGTGAGGTTGTGGGCTCATGGGAATGCGTGATTCGGGTGTCTCAGGAGGCTGATGGCCGGGCCAGCATGCCGTCCAGCAGCAGGCTGATCTGGGTGTCTATGAACGTCTGGGGGTCGATCTGCTCGCTGGGCGGGCAACAAGGCGCCATCGAATGCTTCCAGGTCAACAGAAAAATCATGGGCGCGATCAGGCTGTACACCGCGTATTCCAGGTCCATCGGTCGGAACTCGCCGCTGTCCACACCCCGCTGCAACACACGTTTGAGCAGATCATGCCCCGGCCCGATCACATGCTGCTGGTAATAAGCCGCCACTTCAGGGAAAGTGCCCGCCTCGCCCATCACCAGCTTGGTGATGCCCGATGCCGGCGTCATGCCGATGCGCTCCCACCAGGAGTGCAGGCAATAGCGAACCAGCTCGCTGGAGCTGCCTTCAAAGGCTTCAAATTCCGCGTTCCACTCGTCAAAGCGCCCCGCCAGCGTTTCGTGGATCACCGCCTTGAACAAGTCTTCTTTGCTCGGGAAATACAGGAACAACGTGCTCTTGGACACGCCAGCCCGCGCAGCCACCTCTTCCACGCGTGTGGCAGCAAAGCCCTTTTCTACAAAAAGGGCCAGCGCAGCATCCAAGAGCTCGCCGGGGCGAGCCTCCTTGCGGCGCTGACGGGCCGCGCTGGATGTGGAGGCGGGTGGGGCAGATGACATGCTGTTTAATGACCGACTGGTCATTAATATACCGCAAGCCATGGCTCGGTTGTGTCGGCATCCGCTTGGGCAGGTTGGAAGCGTGGAGCGATTCGATATGCTGCGCCCAGCAACATCCCCGCCGCATGGATCAGCTCCGCTAACACCTAGACCTACAGAGCGTGATGGACTCTCTCGATCTCCTCATCGACTTGCACCAGGGTAACCCACGCCAGGGCCCGGGCGACGACGCGCAGACCGCGCTGGCCCTGCAACTGACCGGGCTGGACCCTGGCGCCCCGCTGGCCGTGGCCGACATCGGCTGTGGCACCGGTGCGTCCACCCTGGCGCTGGCCCGGCTGCTGCCGCAGGCGCAGATCACGGCGGTGGACTTTCTGCCACCGTTCCTGACCGAACTGCGGGCGCGTTGCGCCGCTGCCAGCGTGGCCCGCCGCGTGACGCCGATCGAAGCCTCCATGGACGCGCTGCCCTTTGCCGATGGCCGATTCGACCTGCTGTGGTCCGAAGGCGCCATCTACAACATGGGCTTTGAGAACGGCGTGAAAAGCTGGCGGCGATTTCTCAAGCCCGGCGGCGTGCTGGTGGCCTCGGAACTCACCTGGACCAGCGCCAGCCGCCCGCCCGAGCTGCAGGCGCACTGGGACCGCGAGTACCCGGAGGTGGACACGGCTGCTGCCAAGATCGGCGTGCTGGAGCGCCACGGCTACGCACCGCTGGGCTACTTCGTGCTGCCGGAGTCGTGTTGGCTGGACAACTACTACCGACCGCTGGTGGCCGGTTTTGACGTCTTCCTGAAGCGCCACGGGCAAGGTGCGGCGGCGCAGGCGCTGGTGGATGAGAAACTGCAGGAGATCGCCCTGTACCAGACGCACAAGGCGTTTTTCGGCTACGGCGTGTACGTGGCGAAACGGGTGAGCTGACACACCCCGGAGCGCGCCATGACCCCGACCCACAGATCGTATCAACCCTCGGACCGCGAAGCCTGCCTCGCCCTGTTTGAGAGCAATGTGCCGCGTTTCTTCCATGCCGGCGAGCGACAAGACTTCATCGAATTCCTGGACGCTGCCGAATGCGCCTACGTCGTGGTGACCGAGGGCGACGCGGTGGTGGGCAGTGGCGGTTTCACGCTGAGCGACAACGGCCAGGTGGCCAACCTGTGCTGGGGCATGGTCCGCCGCGACCACCACGGCCAGGGCCTGGGTGCGCTCCTGTTGCGCGCGCGGTTGCAAGCCATTGCGGCGAATACACCGGCCTGCTACGTGCGCCTGGCCACCTCGCAGCACACCGCAGGCTTCTACCAGCGGTACGGGTTCGTGGTGCAGTCCATCCAGCCCGATGGTTTTGCGCCGGGGCTGGACGAGGTGGAGATGCGGCTCAGCCTGCCGCGCAGGCTATCAAAGCCTGCGCCGGTGTAAGCACTTTCAGGGCTTCGATGACCGGTATCGACAGCAAGTCGTCGTCCCCCGTCAGCAGCCAAGGCGCTTGCGCCGCCAGCGTCGTGCGGATGAACACAGCATCGTCCGGGTCGCTGCTTCAGCGCTGATTCGCAGGTTCCGGCGGAATCTCCACCCACAGTGTCGCTGCGCGCGCATCGCGCAAGATGCGATTGCGCGCATCCAAGCCGATGTATATGTCGAACTTGGGACTCCAGAGGCGGGTTTCCAGCTCGGCAAACGCCGACAGGCCCTGCAGCGGTTCGGAACGAACCACCCGGGCTGGCGCGCCGCAGGGCGAGAGAGAGGCGCTGAACCAGACGTTGGTGATCAGCACCACCCGCCGCAGGCACTCTGGTCTAATCGGCTAGCAGGCGCTGCAATTCGACTTCCGTCAGGCTCAGCGCGGCGGCGCTGGCGGCGCTGGCGGCGTTCTGCGCCAGCGTGCCCTGCAGAAGGTTCGCGTAGAAGTTACACATGATCTTTTACTCCTGCGCGCTCACCATCACGCCTACCACGCGGTCGCGCTTGAGTATCTACACGGGCTCGCGCTGAATCTGGTCCAGGAACTCCCCGAAGCGGGTTTTGGCCTGGTTGGCGGTGTAGGAAAGCATGTGTGGGCTCCTAAGGTGACTTCAGAGCGGTCTTTCACACGAATCGTACGATTCGTGTGCTTCGT
>DAIOEI010000203.1:0-4949 GCA_036746335.1 Hydrogenophaga sp.
AGCCACCCGCCTCGTGGGTGAATCCGGTGACGCTGAGCAAGGCGGTCAGGCTGCTGGCACCCGGTATGGGCACACAGCGCAGCCCTGCCGCAGCGGCTGCGGCCACCAGGCGTGCGCCCGGGTCGCTCACCCCGGGCGTTCCTGCGTCGCTCACATAGGCCACGCGCTCACCGGCCTGCAGTTTCCCGATCACCACCTGTGCAGCTTCGGTTTCGTTGTGCTCGTGCAGGGCCAGCAGGGGTTTGTGCAGGCCGTAGGCTTGCAGGAGGGCGGCCGTGTGGCGCTTGTCTTCGCAGGCCACGGTGTCGGCCAGGGCCAGCAGGTGCAGCCCTCGCAAACCGATGTCGGCCAGGTTGCCGATCGGTGTCGCGACCATATAGAGCGCGCCCTGCGGATAATGCTGGTGTCCGGCCACCTCGTGGGCGGCGGTCAACAGGGAAGGCATGGAGGCAGACAATGCGGTTCGGTCCATTCAAGGTTCAAGACGCAGCGGATGAAAGACCCGCACCAACACCGGATTTGACAAGCGGGCGCCTGAGCACCAAACAGCGTGGCGACGCGGCCGAAGCGCTGGCCCTGGTGCATTTGCAGCGGCATGGCTTGAGGCTGGTGCAGCGCAACTTCCGCAGTCCGGGCCGTGGCGGCGGCGAGATCGACCTGATTATGAGGGAGCGCGACGGTACCCTGGTGTTTGTTGAAGTGCGCCAGCGCTCAGGAGCATCGCGTGGCGGCGCGGCGGCCAGCGTGACACCTCTGAAGCAGCGGCGTATCGTTTTCGCGGCACGGCACTTTTTGCTGCGGATCGGGTCAGAGCCACCATGCCGCTTTGATGTGGTTCTGATCCAGGGCAACCCTGATGCTGGCGCCGAGGCGGTCAACTGGCTGCGCGGCGCCTTTGATGCCAGCGCCTTTTTTTGAGCAGCCTGCCAAGGCTATGATTCCCCCATGCTCCTGCAACGCATTCAGCAACAGTTCATTGACAGCGCCGATCTGAAGTACCAATGCGCCCAATCGCTGGCGCCGGCGGTAGAGGCTGCGGTGGCAGCGGTGCTCGCCAGTGTGACCGGTGGCGGCAAGGTTCTGGCTTGCGGCAACGGCGCGTCGGCAGCGGCTGCGCAGCATTTTGCGGCCAGTTTTGTGGGTCGTTACGACCGCGAGCGCCCGGAACTGGCGGCCTTGTCGCTGTCGGCTGATGCGGCAGTGCTCACCGGCATTGCCAACGATTTTGATGCCCGGTCGATGTTTGCGCGGCAGGTGAGAGCGCTCGGTCAGGTGGGTGATGTGCTGTTGGCGCTTTCGACGCGCGGTCACTCCGCCAGCATGCTGGCGGCCGTAGAAGCTGCGCACGAGCGTGAGATGACGGTGGTGGCCCTGACCGGTGCGCGCGGCGGTGCGCTGGCTCAGCAGCTGCGTGACACCGATGTGCACATCTGTGTGCCCCATGACGAGCCCGCGCGCGTGCTCGAAATTCACCACCTCGTTTTGCACTGTCTGTGCGACGGGGTGGATGCCCAGTTGTTGGGCCTGCCCGACAACCCCATTGCTCAACAGGAGAACGCTCCATGACCCTTTCCTCACTCACCACTCGCTTACTGGCGGCAGGTTTGCTGGCGTCTACCCTCTCGGCCTGCGCCCCCCTGATGGTCGGCGGCGCGGTGGCCGGTGCGGCCATTGTGGCCACCGATCGCCGCAGCTCGGGCGCCCAGCTGGACGATCAGGCGATCGAGTTGCGGGCAGCCAATCGCATCCGCGATCAGCTGGGCAACCGGGCGCGCGTGAGCGTGACCAGCTACAACCGCCGGGCCTTGCTCACTGGCGAGGTGGCCAATGAGCGCGACAGGGCACTGGTGCAGGAGATCGTCAGCCAGGTGGACAACGTGACCATGGTGTTCAACGAGGTGGACATCACCAACAGCCCGACGCTGACCGAGCGTGCAGCCGATACAGTACTGACCGGGCGCGTGAAGGCAGCGTTGCTGGATGAGAAAAAGCTGGTGGCCAATGCGTTCAAAGTGGTGTCGGAGCGCGGGACGGTGTTTCTGATGGGCCGCGTGACACAAAACGAAGCCGACAGCGCCACCCAGATCGCCCGCAATACCAAGGGTGCTCAGCGGGTGGTTCGTGTGTTTGAAGTCTTGACACCCGAAGAAATCGCCCGTACCCAAGGGGTGGGCCCAGCTCCGGTGAGCGACGCGACGCCCAGCCGTTGACGTCCCACCGAAGGCGCCCAGCGCACCGGTTCAGCGCAGGCGTTTGATGAGGCTGGAGGTGTCCAGCCGGTGGCCGCCCATGGCCTGCACGTCGGCATAGAACTGGTCTACCAGGGCGGTCACTGGCAGGCGGGCGCCATTGCGCTTGGCCTCTTCCAGGACCAGACCCAGGTCTTTGCGCATCCAGTCCACCGCAAAGCCAAAGTTGAACTGGTCGGCCACCATGGTCTTGCCGCGGTTATCGAGCTGCCAGCTTTGCGCCGCGCCTTTGCCGATCACGTCGAGCACCTGGTTCATGTCCAGCCCGGCCTTCTGACCGAAGGCGATGGCCTCGGACAGGCCTTGCACCAGCCCGGCAATGCAGATCTGGTTGACCATCTTGGTCAACTGACCCGCGCCGCTCTCGCCCATCAAGGTGAAGGCGCGAGAGAACGCCATGCCGATGGGCTGCACCGAGGCGAACGCTGCTGCGTCGCCGCCGCACATGACGGTCAACAGGCCGTTCTGCGCACCGGCCTGACCGCCAGACACCGGGGCGTCCACAAAGGCCAGCCCCAGATTTTTCGCTGCGGCGTACAGCTCGCGCGCCACATCGGCGGAAGCGGTGGTGTGGTCCACAAACACCGCGCCGGGCGCCATCCCGGCAAAAGCACCGTCGGCCCCCAAGGTGATGGAGCGCAGGTCGTCGTCGTTGCCGACACACGAAAACACCATGTCGGCCCCCGAGGCCGCTTCACGCGGTGTGGCCTGGACCGCCCCACCGAACTCCGCCATCCAGGCCTGCGCCTTGGCCGACGACCGGTTGTAGACCGTCACCGCATGCCCAGCCCGTGCCAGGTGCCCGGCCATGGGGAACCCCATGACCCCAAGACCGAGAAACGCGACCCTTTTGTCCGCAACGGATTCGTAGGTTTTGGCGGCGATGCTGCTCATGAGAAAGGTCCTGCAGGAAAGAGGGGAAGTTGCCCCGGAACGCGGTGGAACCGGCTTTGCCGGGCCACTCGCGTTGCCCCCTTTGAGGGGGTGACGCGCCGCAGGCGCGGCGCGGGGGTGGGCAAAGTCCAGCGCGGGGGTGTTCTCTAGACGATCGTGAGATGCTCGGTGCCCGCAGCCAGGTCTTGTGTTTTCAGTCGCTGGCTGTTGAGCTTGATCTGCAGGCGCAAGTCGTTGAGCGAGTCGGCGTTGCGCAGGGCGTCTTCGAGGGTGATGAGGTTGGCTTCGAAGGCGTTGAACAAGGCTTGATCGAAGGTCTGCATCCCCATCTCGGTGCTTTTCTTCATGATCTCCTTGATCTCGGCCACTTCGCCCCGGAAGATCAGGTCGGAAATCAGGGGGGAGTTGATCATGACCTCCACTGCGGCGTAGCGGCCTTTGTTGTCCTGCCGGGGAATCAGGCGCTGCGAAATCATCGCGCGCAGGTTCAGGGACAAGTCCATCAGCAACTGCGGACGCCGTTCTTCCGGGAAGAAGTTGATGATCCGGTCCAGGGCCTGGTTGGCGCTGTTGGCATGCAGGGTGGCCAGGCAGAGGTGTCCGGTTTCGGAGAACTGGATGGCGTGCTCCATGGTTTCCCGCGTGCGGATCTCGCCCATGAGGATCACGTCGGGCGCCTGGCGCAGGGAGTTTCTGAGTGCGACCTCCCAGTCATCGGTATCCAGGCCGACTTCCCGTTGTGTGACCACGCAGTTCTTGTGCATGTGCACAAACTCGATCGGGTCTTCAATGGTGATGATGTGGCCGAAGGTGTTTTCGTTGCGCCAGTCCACCATGGCCGCGAGCGAGGTGGATTTTCCCGAGCCGGTGGCGCCCACCATGATGCACAGGCCCCGCTTGGACAGGCAGAGCTCCTTCATGATTTGGGGCAGTCCGAGTTTGTCGATCGTCGGCAATATCGCTGGAATGGTGCGCAAGACCATGCCGACCTTGCCTTGCTGGATGAAGGCGCTGACCCGAAAACGCCCCACCGTTGGAGGTGAAATCGCGAAGTTGCATTCCTTGGTGCGCTCGAACTCGGCCGCCTGCTTGTCGTTCATGATGGCCCGTGCCAGTGCGAGCGTGTGTGCCGGATTCAATGGCTGCGGCGACACCTTTACCACCCGACCATCCACCTTGATCGCCGGAGGGAAATCGGCAGTGATGAAAAGGTCGCTGCCGCCGCGACTGAGCATCAGTTTGAGCAGGTCGTTGATGAACTTGGAGGCTTGATCGCGTTCCATGTGGTGCCTTTGCGCGGACTGAAGCGAAAACGGTGGACGGTAGGGGAGTCAGGTAGCGGAATGCCGCGGAACCGGCTTTGCCGGGCCGCAGGCCTTGCCCCCTTGAGGGGGGATGCGGCCACACGGAGTGGGCAAGCGACGGGGGTGGGGCATGTCTACCCGGGGAAATTCTCGGGAATCTTGGCCTTGCTGCGTGCTTCGGCTGGTGAAATGATGTTGCGCCTGACCAGGTCGGTGAGGTTCTGGTCCAACGTCTGCATGCCCACGTTTTGGCCGGTCTGGATGGCCGAGTACATCTGCGCCACCTTCGCCTCGCGGATCAGGTTTCGGATGGCGCTGGTGCCCAGCATGATTTCGTGGGCCGCCACCCGGCCACTGCCGTCCTTGACCTTGCACAGGGACTGAGAGATCACCGCCACCAGCGACTCGGACAACATGGCGCGGACCATGTCTTTTTCTTCGGCCGGAAACACGTCGATGATGCGGTCGATGGTCTTGGCGGCGCTGGAGGTGTGCAGCGTGG
>DAIOEI010000204.1:0-4939 GCA_036746335.1 Hydrogenophaga sp.
GTCCACCACCAAAGGCCCGCTCCGAGCACCAGTCCGAGCGCGTAAGCCAGCCGCCAGTCGCGCGACTCGGTGTAGCGCGCTTGCTGGAAGTAGGACCTCTGCAACCCGTAAGACCAGGTCGATGAAAAAACCGAACTCATGCCCGCCACCTGGCCGGTCAGCGCAAACATCCATACCACGCCCGCACCGATCAGTAGCCCGCCGGCGAGATAGTGCGCCCAGCCTAAAGGGAAGAGGCTGGTCAGAGAAAAAGACAGTTCAACAGGGTTCATGGGCCCGGATTATCGGCCCGCGCCGGGCCCGGCAAGGCCTGGCCAAGCCTTGCACACACTGCGCCCCGTGCTACAACCGCAGGTGGTCGTCCCTGTGAGGCGGCGCATCCCTTATGAACACACTCGAACAACTGCGCAGTGGCGCACTTTTGGGCGCTCACCGCCTGGACCTGTCGTGCGGCCTGACCGAACTGCCCCGCGAAGTGTTTGCGCTGGCCGATACGCTGGAGGTGCTCAACCTGACGGGCAACCAGCTCCGTGAGTTGCCCCACGACCTGGGACGGTTGCACCGCCTGAAGATTCTGTTTGCTTCGAGCAACGCGTTCACCCACCTGCCCGAGTCGGTGGGTGAATGCCCGTCGCTGGAGATGGTGGGCTTCAAGGCCAACCGCATTGGCCAGGTGAGCGCCGCAGCCTTGCCCGCCAAGCTGCGCTGGCTGATCATGACCGACAACGCCATCGAGCAACTGCCCGACGCGCTGGGGGAGCGTCACGCCTTGCAAAAACTCATGCTTGCTGGCAACCGCCTGCGCGGTGTACCCGAGAGCCTGGCACAGGCGCGGCGGCTCGAATTGCTGCGGCTTTCTGCCAACCAGCTGGACGCGATCCCGAGCTGGCTCGCGCGTTTGCCGCGCCTGAGCTGGCTGGCCCTGGCGGGCAACCCGGTGTTGAAGGCGTCATCACAACGGGGCGCATCACAGCGGCCTCTGCCCTGGTTGGCTTGGTCGGACGTGCAATGGGGTGAACGGTTGGGCGAGGGGGCATCTGGGCACATCCACCGTGTGCAAGCCCATGGCGCCTGGGCGGGTCGGCCCTGGGCGCTGAAGCTGTTCAAGGCGGCCGTCACCAGCGACGGCTTGCCCGAACACGAAATGGCCGCGGCCGAAGCGGCCGGACAGCATCCTGCCTTGTGCACGCCCGTGGCCCGCCTCGCCGGCCACCCCGATGGTCTTCACGGCATGTTGCTGCCGCTTTTGCCCACAGGCTACGCCAGTCTGGCAGGCCCACCAAGTTTTGACAGCTGCACCCGAGATGTGTATCCGCCGGGCTTTTGGATGGCTGCAACCGCGGCACGCAGCGTGGCCCAAGCCATGGCGCAAGCTTTGGCCCATTTGCACCATCAAGGCGTGTTGCACGGTGATTTTTATGCCCACAACATCCTGTGGCAGCCATCCACCGGGACGGCGCTCCTCAGCGATTTCGGAGGAGCCAGCGTGTTCGACCCATCAGCCGCATCGGCGAGGGCTTGGCTCGCAACCGATGTGCGCGCATACGGGTGTTTGCTGGAAGAATTGCTCGCCCACAGCGAGCTGGAACCAGCCTCTGGCGTCTGCGCAGAAACCGGGCCCTGGGCGGCTTTGGCCAAGGCTTGTTTGAGCGACGACCCTGCGTCCAGGCCGACGATGGCGGAGGTCTGCGAGCAGGCCCGGCAGGCTTGAAACCACCGCGAACTCAGAACCGGTAACCGATGCTCAGCGTGTAGCCCTCAATGCGGGCACCGCCTTTGTTCAGGTAATTCATGTAATCTGCACTGAAGGTGATGCTCTTGCCAGGAATCAGGCGCAGACCACCACCGTAGGAAAAGTCGCTGTCGCTGCCAGCACCCAGGCTTTGGAAGCTCATGTCGCTCTGTGCCCAGCCAGCGCGGCCGTACAACTCGACCGGTCCGAGACCGAGGCGGGAGCCGATGTACACACCAAATATCTCGCTGACTTTGGCCCGACCCACCAGGCCAGCCCCAGTGCCACCGGTCAGGCGCGCATCCGACAGTTGTCCGGCCGCCAGGGCCTCCAGCGAGAGGCCACCAAAAGGCGAAACGCCCACCACCGCTCTGAGCATGGTGGGCTTGGCGTTGGCCGACAGACCAATCAGTGGCACCGACAAGCGCGTGGACATATCTGCAAAGCCGATCTCGCCATAAACGCTTTGGGCTTTTGCGCTGTTAGCCCAAGTCAAGGCCGTTGCGGCTAGGAACAAGGCAGGAAGGTGTCTGGTTTTCATACTGCCTCCGCTGGCGAGTGAGGGTGGGGAGGTGAGATGGATATTACTTGTGACCCGTTCAATTCGAAAGTGGTTCCCTTTGTATCGGTGCCCACACACCTGCCAATGTGTACTTGAAACCACGCTCCCTGCGCTTGGCGCCCTTTACATGCGGCCTGGCAGCCACATCACGATCTGCGGAAACCACCACAACAGAAGCAGCGCCAGCGCCATGAGGCCGAAATAGGGCGCACAGACCCGGGCGATCCATGTGATTTCCCGCCGCGTCATGCCTTGCAGCACAAACAGGTTGAAGCCCACCGGGGGCGTGATTTGTGCCATTTCGACCACGATCACCACAAATATCCCGAACCAGATCAGGTCGATGCCGGCGGCCGTGACCGTGGGCAGCACCACGCCCATGGTCAGCACAATGATGGAAATACCGTCCAGAAAACACCCCAGCAGGATGTAGAACAGGGCCAGAGCAACCAGCAACATGGCCGGTGAAAGGCCCAGGGAGCCCACCCATTCGGCCAGGTGGCGGGGCAGGCCGATGTAGCCCATGGAAAGCGTGAGGAAAGCCGCACCCGACAGAATGAGCGCGATCATGCAATACAGGCGCGTGGCGCCCAGCAAGGAAGCCTTGAAGGTGGCCCAGTTGAGGGCGCCCTGTGCGGCCGAAAGCAGCAGCGCACCCACCACACCCAGTGCCGCCGCTTCGGTCGCGGTGGCGATGCCGGTGTAGATGGCACCGATCACGCCGCCGATCAGCAACAGTACGGGCAACAGGTGGCGCGATTCGCGCAGTTTGTCGGTCAGCGAGAGGGCTGCATCCGAGCGAGGCACTTTCTCAGGGTTGAGCAGCGCCCAAATCATCAGATAACCGCTGAACAAGGCCGCCAGCATCAGGCCGGGCAACACCCCGCCCACAAACAGCTTGGCAATGGACACCTCGGCCGCCACACCATAGACGATCATGATGATGGAAGGCGGAATCAGCAAGCCGAGTGTGCTTGCACCGCCCAGTGAACCGATGATCTTTTCTGGGGGGTAACCGCGCTGCGACAGCTCGGGGATGGTCATTTTCCCGATGGTGGCGCAGGTGGCAGCGGACGATCCCGAAACCGCCGCAAAAATCGTGCTGCCCAGGATGTTGGTGTGCAGCAGGCGGCCGGGAAGCGCGTTCACCCAGGGCGCCAGGCCGCGAAACATGCTCTCCGAGAGCTTGGTGCGGAACAGGATCTCGCCCATCCACACGAACAACGGCAGGGCCGTCAGCGTCCAGCTGCTGGCCGAGCCCCAGATGGTCAGCGCCATCGCGTCGCCAGCCGGGCGCGAGGAAAACAGCTCCATGCCGATCCAGGCCACACCGGCCAGTGTCAGCCCGATCCAGACGCCGCTGCCCAGGAGCACAAACAGGGCCGCGATCAGGCCGGCGGTGATGGCAAAGTCACTCATGGCGGGTGTCTCCGGCTTCGCGTGGGCGCTGGCCGCGCAACTCCAGCCACCATTCGTCGAGCAGCGCGATGCACAGCACGGTGCAGCCCAGACCCATGAGGATCTGCGGAATCCACAAGGGCGTGGCGTCGTTGCCGGTGGAAATGTCGTGGAACAGATGCGATTGCCAAGCCAGGCGCCAGGCGTAGAAGGCCAGCAAAGCGCTGAGCACGCAGGCCACACTCAGCGCCCAGATTTCCAGGCCTCTTCGCGCGCCACCGCGCAGGCGCCCGATGATCAGCGTCACACGAATATGCTCGCCAGATTTGAGTGTGTGCGCCAGCGCCAGAAAGCCTGCACCGGCCATGGCATAGCCAGCGTAGGCGTCGGTGCCCGGGACGTGAAAGCCCATCAGCCGGCTGACGATGGACAGCAGCACCATGGCCAGCACGCCGATCATGAACAGCGCGGCCAGCCAGGCCGCGCTGAGGTAGAGGGCATCGAGCGCCTTGCGCATGGGCGGGCAGCGCTTACTTGCGGTAGGCGTTCAACAGCGCCTGGCCATCGGGCCCGGCTTTGTCGAGCCATTCCTTGAGCATGGTTTCGCCCACCTTTTGCAGGTCGGCCTTGAGTTGCGGCGAGGGCGGCAGGATCTCCATGCCGTTGGCCTTGAGGGTGGCCAGCGTGTCGGTGTTCACCTTCTCGGAGGCAGACCAGCCGCGGGCTTCGGCGTCGGCGGCAGCTTTGAGCACGGCGTCTTGCGTGGCTTTGTCCAGCGCGTCAAAGGCGCGCTTGTTCATGATGACCGCGTTCTTGGGCAGCCAGGCCTGTACGTCGTAGTAGTACTTCAGGTGCTCATACAGCTTGCTGTCCACCCCGGTGGCGCCGGAAGTCATGTTGGACTCGACCACGCCCGTGGCCAGCGCTTGAGACAGTTCGGCTGCCTGCACCGTGACCGGTTGTGCACCCACCAGCTCGGCGATGCGAGCGGTCGCCGGACTGTAAGCACGCCACTTGTTGCCTTTGAGGTCGGCCGCGCTGCCAATCGGCTTCTTGCTGTACAGGCCTTGAGGGGGCCACGGCACGGCGTACAGCAGCGTCATGCCCTGCTCGGCCAGCTTCTTCTCCAAGATGGGCTTTTGAGCGTTGTACAAATTGCGCGATTCTGCATAGCTGGTGGCCAGGAAGGGAATGCCGTCGGTGCCGAAGATCTGCCACTCGTTCTGGTAGGCCGGCAGCAGGATCTC
>DAIOEI010000205.1:0-4884 GCA_036746335.1 Hydrogenophaga sp.
GGGCTGACCAAGCTGGAGAAGCTGGAGTTCGACACCCGGGAGCAGAACCAGGCGGAGTCCTTCCGCAAGATGCTGCTGGCCATGGCCAAAGATGTGCGGGTGATCTTGATCAAGCTCGCCGACCGCACCCACAACATGCGCACCATGGGCGACATGCCGCGCAACAAATGGCAGCGCATCAGCAGCGAGACGCTGGAGATTTACGCCCCGATCGCCCACCGCCTGGGGCTGAATTTCGCCTACCGTGAACTGCAAGACTTGTCATTTCGTCATTTACACCCTTGGCGCTATGAGGTTCTGTCCAAAGCGCTCAGCCGCTCCCGAGGACGCCGCAGAGACCTGATCTCGCGGGTGCAGGCGGAGGTGGAATCTGCATTTGCCAAGATGGCCTTGCCAGTTCGGATTGTGGGACGCGAGAAAACGCTCTATTCGGTCTATCGCAAGATGGACAACAAACACCTGTCGTTCTCCCAGGTGACCGACATTTACGGTTTTCGCATCGTTGTGCCCGAGCTGTCCGACTGTTACACCAGCATGGGTGTGCTGCACCAGCTCTACAAACCTCTGCCAGGCAAGTTCCGCGACTATGTGGCCATTCCCAAAGTCAACGGCTATCAGTCGCTGCACACCACTCTGGTGGGACCTTTTGGCACCAACATCGAATTCCAGTTGCGCACCCACGCCATGGACGTTGTCGCCGAGTCTGGTGTGGCTGCGCACTGGCTGTACAAGGCCAGCGAGCCGCACAGCGACACATCGCAACGCCTGGGCACCCAGTGGCTGCAGTCGCTGCTGGACATCCAGCAGGAAACCCACGACGCCAGCGAGTTCTGGGACCACATCAAGATCGACCTGTTCCCTGATGCGGTCTATGTGTTCACCCCCAAGAGCAAGATCATGTCGCTGCCGCGTGGCGCCACGGTGATGGACTTCGCCTATGCGATCCACAGCGGTGTGGGACACCGCGCGGTGGGCGCCAAAATCAATGGCGAGCAACGCCCGCTGCGCACCGAACTGACCAATGGCGATGTGGTGGAAATCATCACCAGCGAAGACGGCCAGCCCAACCCAGCCTGGCTTTCCTTTGTGAAAACCGGACGGGCCCGCTCCAAAATTCGCCATCACCTCAAAACCCTGGCGGCGGAAAAGTCCTACGAACTCGGTGAGCGGATGCTGTTGCAGGCCTTGCGCGCCGAAGGCATTGCCAGCATGCCCGAGGAAGATGGACCCCACAAAGCCACCTGGGAGAAGCTGCTGCGCTTCACGGGCAACCGCTCCCGCTCCGAGCTGCTGTCCGACGTGGGTATGGGCAAGCGCATCGCCAGCATGGTCGGCAAAAAACTGGCAGTGCTGCTGGTCGAGACAGGGCTAAAGCCCGATGCACTGCTGATCAGCACCGAGCGTTTTGCCAATGGAGAGAACGAAAGCGTCACCCAAGGCGTGGTCAGTCTCGATGGCAGCGAAGGTCTGTCAGTCCAATACGCGCAATGCTGCAAGCCGATCCCGGGCGACCGCATCGTGGGCTATCTCGGCCGGGGCGAAGGCCTGACCGTGCATGCCGAAGACTGCGCCGCCGGCAAACGGCTGCTGGCACGCGACAGCGAGCGATTCCTGTCGGTGGAATGGGCCGATGAACCGGTGCGTCCGTTTGAAACCCTGGTGCAGGTCACGGTCGTCAACGGCAAAGGCGTGCTGGCGCGCGTCGCCTCGGCCATCGCTGCCGCCGAAGCCGACATCACCCATGTGGACATGGGCGACGAACCGGCACAAACCGCCACCGACATCCGGTTTACGGTGTCCGTGCGCGACCGGCAACACCTGGCTGCCGTGCTGCGCAGCCTCAAGCGCACAGCGTCGGTGATCAAGGCTCAGCGCCACAAGCCGACAGGCAAGCCCTGAGAGGCAGAATTTCCGATCTGAACCGTCAGCAGGCACCGGCGTTCGTCAGTGGGCAGCGCCCGGTGCGGGGTAGTCCACCGAAAGCACCTCCAGTTCCTGCACACCACCTGGCACCACCAGCCGCACCAGATCTCCCACGCGCGCCTTCAGCAGGGCCCTGGCCACTGGCGAGACCCAACTGATCTGGCCCTGTGCGCTGTGGGCTTCGTCCACACCCAGAATGGTCACCGTGGTTTCCACGCCGTCGGCATCCGCATAACACACCGTCGCGCCAAAAAACACCTGGTCGCCACCGTGGTGCTGTGACATATCGACCACCTCGGCGATTTCCAGGCGGTGCGTGAGAAAGCGGATGCGCCGATCGATCTCGCGCAGGCGCTTCTTGCCATACAGGTAATCGCCGTTTTCCGAGCGGTCTCCGTTGCTGGCCGCCCAGTGGACAATTTCCACCATGCGCGGACGCTCCTCGTCCATCAAGTGCATCCACTCGCTGCGCAGCCGCTCGTAACCAGCCCGGCTGAGGTAGTTGACGCCGGTGGGCAATGGTGCGGGAGCAGGCACGTCGTCGTCTTCGGCACTGTCTTGCTCACGGGTAAATGCCTTGCTCATGGATCCTTGCGCAGAGAATATCGGTAACGGGCGCTGCCAGGAGCGCATCCAGCGGGATTGTCGCCCAGCAGCCAAGGCCAGGCCGAACTGACTTGCCCGGCATGCGGCCAACCATCCAGAGCAGCCCGGCCCTTGCTCAGGATCGGTTTTCGGAATCTTGGGAAACTGGCTTGTTTGGCGCCTGTGCATCTTCACGCTGGGACGGTTCTTTTACCGGATCTGCAAAGCACATGCTTGTGCCGTTCCATCGCTGGCCACACCAGCACAAGCCTTCTTCGTTGATGATGCAGGTACCGGTTCCGCAGCAACGGGGATCTTCCATGGTGGGTCTCTCGAAGGTGGGTCAAAAACCCAAGGCTAGATCAGCCCCATAACCCTCGGCAATACTGCGGGTAAAACCGGCTTGCTCCCCGTGCCCTCACGGGCGGTTCATCCCGCTTGAACCACCGCAGGTCCCAGCCGCATATCTGACAAGCCTGGATGCCGGTAGCGTCGGTTCGCCTGTCTTTACCGATACGGGGTACTTCTTAAGCAAGCCATGAAAGACCGTACACAGCGCCGGAACTTTTTTGTTAGCACTCCATCACAGAGAGTGCTAACATTGCATTGAAACTCATCTGAGGAGGGTTTGATATGTCCTATTCGCTGATCGCATCCCCTGCGGGCGCACTGGCTCCGGCCAGCGCCTGGTCCAGCCGCTCACTGACGCTGCCCGCCCTGGGCAACCTGGACGCCTATATCTCGGCCGTCAACCGCATGCCTTTGCTCACCCTGGAGGAAGAGCAGGAGGCCGCGCGCCGCCTGCGTGACCACAACGACCTGGAGGCTGCCGGACGCCTGGTGATGTCGCACCTGCGCCTGGTGGTGTCGATCGCGCGCCAGTACCTCGGCTACGGCTTGCCCCATGGCGACCTGATCCAGGAGGGCAACGTCGGTCTGATGAAAGCGGTCAAGCGCTTTGATCCCGACCAGGGCGTGCGCCTGGTCAGCTATGCCATTCACTGGATCAAGGCCGAGATCCACGAATACATCCTGAAAAACTGGCGCATGGTCAAAGTGGCCACGACCAAGGCGCAGCGCAAACTGTTCTTCAACCTGCGCTCTAAAAAGCAGGGGTTTCGGGCAGAGGCCGCTGAAGGCGATACACACCGCGATGTGTTCTCCGACCATGAAGTCGAGCGGGTCGCACAGGAACTGAAAGTCAAGCCCGAAGAAGTGCGCGAAATGGAAACGCGCCTCTCAGGTGGTGACGTCGTACTGGACCCCAGCCCGAACGACGACGGCGAGGAACGCTTTGGCCCGATCAGCTACCTGACCGACGTGACCCACGAGCCCACCGCCGTGCTGGAGTCGGCCGAGCGAGACGCACTGGCCACCGAAGGCGTAGCCCGCGCCATGGGCGAGCTAGACGAGCGCTCGCGCCGCATCGTGACCGAGCGCTGGCTCAAAGTGAACGATGACGGCTCCGGCGGCATGACGCTGCACGAACTGGCGGCCGAATACGGCGTGAGCGCCGAACGCGTGCGCCAGATCGAGGTGGCGGCCATGAAGAAGATGCGCAAGGCGCTGACCGAATTCGCGTAAGCGCGAACACCGCCGAAAAACAAAAAACCGCCCTCGGGCGGTTTTTTGTTTTGCAAGCAACCAGAGAGCCACGAACCAGAGGGGGAGCATTCCAAGGATGCAGCGGAACCGGCTTTGCCGGGCCGCCAGCATCGCCCCCTGGGGGGGTGACGCCGCAGGCGGCGCGGGGGGAGTCCTGTCCTGCGGGGGGTCAATGCTCCCTGCGCAGCGCTGGGAACAGGATCACGTCGCGGATGCTGGGCGAATCGGTCAGCAGCATCATCAGGCGGTCGATGCCGATGCCACAGCCGCCGGCCGGGGGCATGCCGTACTCCAGCGCGCGGATGAAGTCGGCGTCGTAGTACATCGCCTCTTCGTCGCCACCGTCCTTGGCCGAGACCTGGGCATGGAAGCGCGCGGCCTGGTCTTCGGCGTCGTTGAGTTCCGAGAAGGCGTTGCCGAACTCGCGCCCTGTGATGTACAGCTCGAAACGCTCGGTCACTTCCGGGCGCTCGTCGTTGGCGCGCGCCAGCGGCGAGATCTCGGTCGGGTGCTCCATGATGAAGGTCGGGTTCCAGAGTTTTTCTTCCACCGTTTCCTCGAAGTACAGCACCTGCAGGCTGGCCAGGCTGCGGCTGGACAACTGGTGCTTGTCTTCCGACAGGCCCAGCTTCTTGAGCGCAGGGGTCAACCACTCGGCGCTGTCCACGCCCGCCCCGGCTTCGGTGTATTTCAGGATGGCTTCACGCACGGTCAAACGCTCAAACGGTGAGAAAACGTCCACCGGCTGGCCGTTGTAAGACAGCGGTGTGT
>DAIOEI010000206.1:0-4853 GCA_036746335.1 Hydrogenophaga sp.
CGCGCCAGCGTTGAAGAAAACGGCCGTCGCCCAGGATCAACTGCAGGACTTAGGTCGACTGGTCTCGTGAAGCCTCGACGGTAGTCACGCGCCGGTTGTCGGCCTCGAGACTTCGCCTGCCTGCCCCTCCCAAGCCGGGGCGCGCCTCAGTGGTCGTCGTCTTCAAGCAGGCGGCGCACGGCCAGCCAGGCGCCGTTGGAGTTGTCCATCTGCAGCTTGAATCCCTCAACGGCGCGAGCGGACACGGGCTGAACCTCCTGCCCTCACGCCAAAGCCAAGTCACCGGCACTGGCTGCGTTGCCGCCGACCGAAGACCGGACAGCTGAAGCAAGCCAGGCTGGGCTTCGACGGCAACTCCATCCCGGCCTGAATCAGCCCACCCGCGGCCTGTTCAACCGCCACGCCGGACCAGGGCCGTGAAGTCGCCCTCGGGCAGCGGCCGCGAAAAGAGGTAACCCTGGCACTGTTCGATGCCGTGCGCGCGCACCCAGTCCAGCTGATCGGCCGTCTCGACCCCTTCGGCGACCACGGAAAGGCCCATCAGCCGGCACATCGCGACGATCAGTTCCGCCAGCGGTCGGTTGACATCGAGGCACTGGATGAAGCTCTTGTCGATCTTCAGGGTCTTGATGGGGAAGCGCTGCAGGTAGCCCAGGTTCGAGTAGCCGGTGCCGAAGTCGTCCAGCGCGATGCTCATGCCGGCGGCCTCGATATCGCGCAGCCGCTGCAGCACCGCCTCGTCGCGGCCGAGCAGCATCGACTCCGTGATTTCGAGCTGCATGCAGCGTGGATCGGCGCCCGTGGCGCGCAATGCGTCGGTCAGGGCCGGCACGAGATCCGGCTGCCGCAGTTGCTGTGCCGACAGGTTGACCGACACGCGCAGCACCTGACCCTGCCGGGCCCAGGCCGCCTGCTGACGCGCAGCCGCCGTGAAGACCTGCATGCCCAGCGCGCGGATCATGCCCGTGCTCTCGCACACCGGAATGAACAGGTCCGGCCGCACCAGTCCGCGCTCATGGTGCTGCCAACGCACCAACGCCTCTGCACCCACGATGGTCGCGCTGGCCACGTCGATGATGGGCTGGTAGTGCACGACGAACTCCTCGCGCTCCAGCGCGTGGCGCAGTTCGGTCTCCAGCGCCGTCCGGGATTGGAGCGCGTCGGTCATCCGCGCCTCGTAGTAGGCCAGGTCGTTGCGGCCGCGCTCCTTGGCGGCGTACATGGCCAGGTCGGCGTTGCGCAGCAAGGTATCGAAGTCGCTGCCGTCCTGTGGGTACACGCTGACGCCCAGGCTCGGCGTGACCTGCGTTTCGTGGCCGTTCACGAAGACAGGCTCGGACACGGCCCGCATCAGCCGCTCGCGCACCTGATCCACCTCCGAGCGGATGTCAGGTGCCACCATCAGGATGAGGAACTCGTCACCGCCCAGCCGCGCCACCAGATCGCTGCCTCGCACCGATGCACGAAGGCGCCGCGCCACCTCGACCAGCAACGCGTCGCCCGCGGCATGGCCCAGCGTGTCGTTGACATCCTTGAAGTGGTCCAGGTCGATGAAGACCAACGCCGCCTGCTGGCCAGCCAGGCGGATCTGCTCGATCGCCACGGTGAAGTGCTGCATGACGTGGCTGCGGTTGGGCAGCCCGGTCAGCACGTCGTGCAGGGCCAGGAACTGCGCGTGCGCTTCCGTGTGCTTGATGGCGCTGACATCGGCTTCGCTGATGAGCAAGGCATCCTGCCCCGTGACCGCGTCCCGACAGTGGCGGGCCGACATCTCGTGCCAGCGGTCGCCCTGCGCCGTGCGAACGGCCAGCGTGTGTGTGGCCACCCCCTGGTGCGCCAGCGTGCGATGCATGGCATCGAGTGCCGAGGGGTCGATCACGCGGTCTTCCAGGCGCTCGCCGAGGTCGCCCACTGACGCGCGCGCCGCCGGGTTGCGGTACAGCGGGCGGCCGTCCCGCCCGTACAGCGTGATCATCACCGCCGTGTGCAGCAAGGCCTCGACAGAACGCACCTGCTCGGGCTCTTGCACCGCCGACGTGCGCGCATCGCACAGCATCGCCATTCGGCCGTCGGGCAGGCGATGACCCACGAACCTCACGTTGAGCGCCACCGGCAGGCCGCCAGGGTACAAGGTCCACTGCTCCTGGAACGTCGCGCCGTGCGAGACGAAGTCGCTTTGGTACTGCGCAAGCCGTCGGGCCACCGACTCCGACATGTCCTGGCCCATGTCCCGGCCGCAGAGTTCCTCCAGCGACACGGCGTCCCACACCTGCACGGCGGCCGTGTTCGCCCAGTGCACGCGGCGGCGGTCGATGTCGAAGATCCAGACCGGCTGGGTGGTCAGGTCGAGCGCGCTGTAGCGCGAGTCGTCGGCGACACGTTCCAATGTCGATCACCCCGCCAGCAGCTCGCCAATCTCCGCATAGCCTGGCGTCTGGCGTACGCGCTGCATCCAGCCTTGCACGGCCGGGAACCGGGTGAGTTCGAAACCGCCTTCGCCGGCCAGGTGGGTGTAGCCGAAGACGGCCACGTCGGCCACGCTGTAGCCGTGGTCGGTGATCCACTCGCGCCGCGCCAGGTGCGCGTCAAGGGTGGCCAGGCCTCGCTCGCCGGCCGCGTGCCAGCGGGGAAAGTCTGCCGCGTGCGCCTCGCGCTGCTCCGGCACGATGTGTGTGAAGAAGCGTGCTGGCGAGATGTTGGGCTCCAGCGCGGTCTGCTCGAAGATCATCCACTGCACGGCCTGTGCGCGGCTGGCGGCATCACCCGGCATCAGCGGGGTGCCTTCGGCCAGCCACCAGGCAATGGCATTGCTCTCGCCAATGCCGCGGCCGTCGGGGAGTAGCAGGTAGGGCACCTGCCCTCTCGGGTTGATGGCCAGAAAGGCTGGCGTTCGGCTGCCGCCTGCAAGCACGTCGATGAAGCGCTGCGTCAGCTTGCGTTGGGTCTGACGCATCAGCAGTGCGGGCTTGAAACTGTTGCCCGAGCCCTGGGTGACGTAAAGCGTTGCGCTCAACTTGTTGCTCCTCGTGTCCGCGAGCCGCGCATGGCCCCGCCGACGGAGCGGCACGCAAGCGCCTCTCGTGGGGGTATCGGCAATCCCGCCCGAGGTCTTGAGCGCCGCGCTCGCCATCACCCGCGGTGCCTTGCCGCGGCAACCCAGTTGGCGGCCGTTTCGGTTTCGCGATTTCGCCTGCCTGCCCCTCGCAAAGGCCGGACGCGCGTCAGTGGTGGTCGTCTTCAAGCTGGTGGCGAACGGCCGGCACGGCGACGCTGGAGTTGTCCTCGGCCTCGAACAGCGCCAGACCGCCCGGTCGTCCGAAAGGAACGATCAGTTCCCGCAGGAACGGGCTCTGGCCGGCCTTGCGGCATCTGAAGGGCGACGTCTTCAGCGTTGCGCTGCCAGACTGCAGTGCCGCGATGGCCTGCGTCGGCAAGCTCAGGTGACACCGTCCGCTTGCGCGGCAGGTGGCCGAGCAGCACAGCGGCATCGACACAGTCACCCGTGCGCCGCGCCTCGTCGCGCGAGCGCAGTCCGGGCACGCTGAACTCAGCCTGCAGTCGACGGCGCTCGACGTTTGCGCGCACCGAGGCTTCGACGAACCGGGAGAGCGTCTCGGCCTGGGCCAGCACGCCCCCCACCTCGGCGCGAAAGTCGGGCTCGACGCGGATCGATGGGATCGTGGTCGTCTTCATGGATTCAGCGTTTCGCCATTGCACCACACCCAGGAGCCGAGGTCGTCTGTTCATGGGAAGTTGGGACAAACTGTCGACATGTGTCGACATCAACAGGGCGCGCTCCCTCCGACGCAAGGCCGCTGTCGGCCGCGCCCGTGCCGGTCTTGCGAGCCGGTGGCTTCAGTACTGGATACTGGTGGCGATCTTGGACAGCGGCACGTACTTCTGTACGTCCACGCTGTCCTTGATCAACGCATGTTCGGTGTCGCGCAGCGCCTGCAAGAACCTGCCCACCGCCTGGCGAAGTTCGGGCTGCTCGAAGCCGTAGTCGACGTCTTCCAGCAGCACCACGTTGTGGGGCTTGAAGAACATCTCGAAGGCCAAGGTCGACTTGAACAGGTCCCAGCCGTTGAAGAGCGCCTTGGGGTCGAAGGCCTGCACGTCTTTCGAGGTCGGGGGCGCCACGCGCATGCGAAACGGCGTGTGGCGCGGGTTCAAGCCGTAGAAGCTGCTGTGGTCCAGGCTGTGGGCCACGGACACGTCCCAGATGTAGGCCGTGATGGCCGACACCAGCAGCGGGTCGCCGTTGGCGTCGCGCTCCAGGATGCGGTCGCCGTCGGGAAACCCACGCAGCCACAGCGAGTTGTAGTGGGCCCAGACCTGCACGTAGGCCAGTTCCTCGTCGCCCTGCGGGGTGCCGGCGCGCGCCAGCATGAAGGCCACCACCTCGCGAACGAAGTCCTTGATGGTGCGGTGGTAGGCCGTGAGGAAACGGCCGAAGTCCGAGGGAATCTCGCGCGGCTGCATGGGGTAGGTCCATGCCGGGTAGTTGGGGTCGTGCGGGTCGTTCTTGGCGTACTTGGACAACGGGTGCGGGTAGCCCACGTAACCCGCCGCCACCAGCTGCCGAACCTCGCTGCCGGGGGCCACGTAGGGCGCGTAGAACTCGCCGCGTGTTTCGCTGACCACCGAGTGCTCGCCTTCCAGCACCGCGTTGTCCACGGCCAAGGCCAGCCGCAGGTGCGGGAACAGCAGCTTGAACAGCACGTGCCGCATCGGCACCGAGCTCTTGGTGATGGCGTTGATGGTGTCGTAGGGGAAGTGCGTGGCCGGGTGGCCTGCCAGGGTGGTGACGTGGCCGGCGCCTTGCAGCACGAAGTACTTGGCCAGCTGCCAGC
>DAIOEI010000207.1:0-4851 GCA_036746335.1 Hydrogenophaga sp.
CCCGCATACACGGCCATTTGCAGAATGATTTCCAGGATTTCGTCTTGGGTGCAGCCCACATTCAGGGCACCGCGAATGTGGTCTTTGAGTTCGGGCTGGGCATAGCCGAGCACGACGAGGGCGGTGACGGTGATCATTTCCCGTGTTTTCAAATCCAGGCCGGGGCGGGGGTAGATGTCGGCAAAGGGAAACTCGGCCAGGCAGCGGGCCAGGGCGGGGCTGGTGGCGGCCAGACTATCTAGGGCGGCATCAATACCGGGGCCAAATATGGTTCGCATGGTGGCCAAACCACGGTCATAGCGTGTGTCTTCGGGGGGCATAGTGAATCTCCAGGATGAGAATCTGGCGTTGGCAGCCATCAGTAGAAGGGCTGAACAAAGGTATGAATCAAAAAATCAGGGCCTCTCGTAGGGGCAAACGGCCGTTTGCCCCTACTCATGTTGCTCGATTGTGCCGACGTTGCAGGTGCCTGCCGGATGCTCACCAGGTCACAGATCGTGTACGGCGGGGGTTGCCACCCAGCTGCCATCTTCGCCGCCAGGCATCATCTGACCAACGTCCTCGCCCACTTCCTCGTCGATCAGCCGGTTCAGCTTGGCATTCATCGTCATGATCAGTTCGGCGTTGGCGACCCTGTCCATCGCCAGGTTGTGCAACTCGTGCGGATCGTTCTGGTGGTCGTACAGCTCGACGTCATTCAGTTCGAACAGCGCTTCGATTGATGTGGGGCGGTTGTGCTGCTTGGGCGAGTAGTAGCGGGTGAACTGGTAGCGGCCGTCGAACACGCCGCGGACACCGCCGCGCTTGAGCAGGTTCGGACGGATGCCGGCGGCCTTGAACTTCTCTGGCCCACCCTCCTTGAGCAGATCGAGCGCCTTCATCAGGAAGTCGCCATCCACCGCGGAGAGCATGTTGAAGCAGTAGAGCTGGCCGTCACGCACGGCATCCAGGCCAGCCTGCTCCGGCGCAGCCAGCACCGCCGAGAAGTCCTTGCCCGGCAGCGACCCGACGATCTCCGCCTTCTTCTGCGCGCTGGCGTTGGTCATGGACACCAGGGTCGGCGCGAGGTCAAGGTGCGACGTCACGGCCTTGCAGCGCTTGCCGCCAGCGAATGCCGGGTGCGACACGATCAGCGGCACATTGTTCTGCTCGCGGTAGGTGCTGGGGCCCTTGCCGGTCATCTGGTGCGCGCCGCCCATTTCGCCGTGGTCCGCCGTGAGGATGACGATGGTGTTCGACGCGAGGCCGCGGTCCTCCAGCTCGTCGAGCACCGTCATGATGTGGCGGTCGACGTCGCGCAACGCGTTGAGGTAGAAGTTGTGCCGCTTGCGCCAGCGCCAGGTGTCCTCGACCGGGATCGGGCCGGTCAATGCGTCGTTGGTCAGGGTGTAGTCGGTGTGCGCAGGCGGGCGGCCAGGGGCATCGAGGGCTTGCGAAAAACTGACCGGTAGTTCGAAATCCCACTGCTTGGCGTACATCGCGTGCGGCGGGTCGCCGACGACGTGGTTCAGCGTCTTCTTCGACTGCATGGGATGTCCTGGCTCGTCGGTGTCGTAGAACATCACGTCGTGCGGGTTGACCAGGTTCACCGCCAGGAACCACGGTTTGTTCTCCTGTGCCAGGTCTGAGGCCTTGCCCCGTAGCCAGTTCGCGGCGGCGGCCGCGATCATGCCGTCGTGCAGGTAGCCGCCCTGGGTGTGGGCGATGATGTCGCCGATGCCCATGTAGTCGGAGAAGCCGTAGGCCTCCATCTCCTTCGTGAAGATCTTCATCTCCGCCGGCGCGTCGAGCTTGTTGATGGACTCGAACTCCCTGGTGAGGTGCCACTTGCCCTTGTAGGCGGTGTAGTACCCGGCTTCGCGCAGCATGTGTCCGAGCGTCTTGATGTCGGTCGACATGCTCTTCATCCACGGGAAGTTCGTGTTGTCGTACATCTTGGTGTGCTGGATGTGCTGGCCGGTGTAAATCACCGAGCGCGAGGACGTGCACACGTTGGCGTTGATGCGGTGGTTCTCGAACACGACGCCGTTCTGCGCCAGCCGCTCATGGGCGGGCAGGCGATAGCCCTTGGGGAGTTCACCGGGGCGGAAATGGCGCTCCTGATCCGTCAGGATGAATACGATGTTGTAGGGGCCTGCGGCTTGCTTGTCTTTCGCCATGGGTTCTGTCTCCTTGTTGGTTTCTGTTTTTTCTTACCGGCTAACGGCTAATGGCCGAACTGCATCGCGGTCGATAGCGGGTGTCTTCGGGTGGCATGGGTAGGGCCTCCTCAGGGGGGTGATGGTGCGATCGCAAACCGCATCAGTGGTACTTCTGCAACGCCTCGCGGACGGGCCAACGGCTGGGCAGCAGCTTGCCTGCGGGTTCGGCAAACCGACAGCGGAGGGTGCCTAATTTCTCGAAGGTGATTTCGATTTCCGCGCCGGGGTCGAGGAAGTCGTCGTGGTCGCAGGCGGTGCAGTCGGGGATGGTGCCAAACCCCGTCACGGTGCCGGGCTGAATGGGGGCGATGAACTCCATCCAGGCAAAGACAGCGTCGGCCTGGTGGCTAATTTCAGAAGTCGATCCCTGGAACTTGACCTGGCCATTGACCACCACCGTCACCGCCAGGTTGTAGGGGTCGCCCACCTCATCGGCGGTGACCAGGTACGGCCCCAGTTGGTTGCCCTGGGCCATGTCTTTGGTGAGGCAGAAGCCGCCGACAAACTCCAGGGCCTGCACGTCGCGGGCGGAGATGTCGTTGAAAATGCAGAAGCCCGCCACCGGCTGCTTTTCGTTGCCGTAGACCACCGCAAGCTCTGGCTCGATGTCTAGCCGCGAGGTGTAGGCGGGCCAGGGGATGGTTTCATCGTTGCCGACGATGGTGTTCAGGTTGCCCTTGTAGTAGGACAGGGCCTCGGGTTGTCCGGGCGGGGGTGGGGCTTTGGGGGCCATCACCGCCTGGGCAAAGGCCTTTAGCAGCGCCGAGGTCTGGGGGTTATCCTGCTCGTACTTGCCGATGATTTCGCCGGAATTTTTCATGTGGCGGGGGGTGAGGCCAAAGTCGAACAGGGCCGCGACTTCGACAGGGGCCAGCAGTTGCACGGCGTCGAGGGGAAGGGCTTCGCTGAGATCGCCTAGGTGTTGCTCGCCCCAGGCCAGTAAGTCTTTAGCGACCTGTTCGCTGTCGGGTAGGCCAGTCAGGTAGGTGCGGCTGTCGGTCAGGTGGGGAGAGGTTTGCCCCCGGTGGCGTTGCAGGGCCGCAAAGGACACGGCCTTGTTTTGGATGACGGTGCCGAACTGGGGCGATGATGACCCGTCGGTTTTGAAGCGAATGAGTTTCATGGGGGTACTCCAATCTTGATGGGGAGCTTTGGTATGGGGGAGCTTTGGACTGAAGTCCAAGGCTGGGAGCGGAAATCCTCTGAAGAGGATTGGGAGAGGGGGCTCTAGCCTCCTGCGCCTCTTTCTGGCTACCCCATTCGCGGAAAGGACTGCAAAGGCGCAGCTGTTTCAGGAAGTTTTGAAGTGGTTGCTTTCTTCCATTCTTCTTCCAACAGCTCTCTGGACGCCTGCTCAAGGAACTCCGGCGCGGCCCACTTCTGCACGTCGAAGTCGTTCTTGATATAGCCATGGCTGAGCATGAAATCCTTGCCGATTTCCACCGCCGCCAGGTTCTGCGGCGACAGGTTGGGCACCATGTCGATGTGCTTGATGCCTTGGTAGGTGTCCTCGACGTCCAGATAGACGGTTTGCTTGTCGAGGATGACGGCGGCCGCATGCTTGTGTTCATTGGCCCAGCGCCCGACCTTGATCATGCCCTTCATGTAGGTGACCACCAGCTCCGGATGCTGCTCGGCCATCACGTCCGAGCAGGTGATGACGCACGGCATGTTGGCCACCTGCAGCGTCCAGTCCGGATACCGCGACAGGTCCTCGATCGCCTTGATCTTGCCCGTGGCTTCCTGCAGGTGCTGGGCCACCTTGCCCTGGGTGTAGATGGCGTCGACAACGCCGGTCAGCAGGGCTGTCTCCAGCGGGCGGAAGGACAGGTCGTGCTTGTGATCTTTCTTGAGCCACACCTCGGATGGGTTCTCCATCGGGTCGAGCATTTTGGGGTCGTTATACCAGTCGTCGGCGTAGGGAAACTCCACGATCTCGACGTCCTTGCGGGTCATGCCGTTGATCCGCAGCATCAGCTCGATGCCCTGCTCCTCCTGGATACGCCACCAGTCGTTCTTGATGGTGTTCAGGCTCTTGGACAGGCCGATCTTCTTGCCCTTGAGTTCCACCATGCGGTAGATGTCGTCTCGCGCGCGCACCAGCATGCAGCCCCCCTCGTGCGGCGCGTGCGTCATGCCGAGCAGCCGGGTCCTGCGGATGTCCGCCTGGACGTGGACGGGCGGGAACAGGCCGCCGAAGCGGATCAGGTTGTCGAGGTTGTGGATGTAGTGCGGGTAATAGTCGTTTTCGCGGGTGGAGCGCAGGAAGGCGAATTTCACGCCGATCTTCTTGTACTCCTCGCGCGTCCAGCCCAGCTCCTGGTCAACGTTGGCGGCCGAGACCACTGGGCAGTTGGTGTACCACACCTCCTTCCAGTTCAGCGGCACGACATTGAGTTTCGTGGCGTTCATGATGTTTCCTTTTCGTTGGTGTTCGTTGGTGCCCGGCTTGTTGCTCGTCATGGATGGAGACTTTCATCCTGGACCTCGCGGGAGTGGAGAATCAGCCCTCCAAACCGAGTTTGTAAATCTGGTTCGCTGTCTTCCAGGCAATTTGCTCCCGCTCCTCAGCGGACAGCCGGGCCTCGATGGCGGTTCTGAGGTTGTCCAGGGTCGAATGATTCGACGAGATGGCGCTGAGGTCGCTGCC
>DAIOEI010000208.1:0-4847 GCA_036746335.1 Hydrogenophaga sp.
GTGTGGCTCAACATGCACAAGGCCTGGATGGACAAGGTCACCGCCGATTCGGGTGGTCGCATCAAGTTTGAAGCCTATCCCGCCATGCAGCTGGGCGGCTCGCCGGTGCAGCTGTACGACCAGGTCAAAGACGGTGTGGTGGATGTTGCATGGACCCTGCCGGGCAACACCCCGGGGCGCTTCCCGCGCATCGAGGTGTTTGAACTGCCGTTCATGATGAACAACGCCGAAGCCACGTCCAAAGCCTACTGGGAGTATGTGCAGACCGTGGCCAAGGACGAATTCAAAGACGTGCGCCCCATTGCCTTGCAAGTACACGGCCCCGGCATGTTCCACATGCGCGACAAACAGATCCGAACCGCCAACGACCTCAAGGGCTCCAAAGTGCGCGGGCCTACCCGCCAGATCACCAAGATGCTCGGTTACCTGGGTGCATCGCCCGTGGGCATGCCCCTGCCGCAGATTCCGGATGCCCTCTCCAAGGGCGTGATCAATGGCGCGGTGATTCCCTGGGAGGTGGTCCCGGCGGTCAAGGTGCAGGAATTGGCCAAATTCCACAGCGAGTTCGATCCCGCTGGTGGCGCGCTGTACACCACCACTTTCATCATGGCGATGAACAGGGCCAAATACGCCTCCCTGCCGCCCGACCTCCAAGCGGTGATCGACAAACACACCGGTCTGGAGACCTCTGCCTGGCTGGGTAAAGTGCAGCAGGCAGGAGACGGGCCCGGACGCGAGGCCGCCGTCAAGCTCGGCAACAGCATCTACACCATTCCGGCGGCGGAGGCGCAAGAGTTCAAGCGCAAAGCCCGCTTGGTGGAAGTGGAATGGATGCAGGACATGGACAAACGTGGCTTCAACGGCAAACAGTTGCTCGAAACCGCCAAGGTCTTGATCGAGAAACACGGGAAAACCACCAAGGCCTGATCGCTTGAGGCGGCGGCTGGCAATCCGCCAATTTCGTGCGCGTCAAACAGCGGCCAGGCCAGGGGCCTACATGCCCTTGTTGCCTGGTATGCGCTGCTTTTGCACCTACACTTGGCCCCATGCATCGCAGCCCCATCCAACACTGCAGGGAATGCGGCAGTGCCGTAAGGTACCGCATTCCCGATGATGGCGACACCAAGCCCCGTGCCATCTGCACCGTTTGCCAAACGGTGCATTACGAAAATCCGCTGAACGTGGTGGGCACCGTGCCGTTCTGGGGCGAATCTGGGGAGCAGGTCTTGCTTTGCCTGCGCAACATCGAACCCCGCAAGGGCAAGTGGACCTTGCCTGCCGGTTTTATGGAGCTGGGTGAGACCACGGCCGAAGGCGCATTGCGCGAGACGGACGAAGAAGCGGGTGCGCAGATTGAACTGGGCGAACTCTTCACCCTCATGAATGTGGCCCGCGTTGGTCAGGTGCACCTGTATTACCTGGCCCGCTTGCTGAGCGACCAGTTCAATCCCGGCTTTGAAACCATCGAAGCCCGCCTGTTCACAGAAGCAGAGATTCCCTGGGACGACATCGCATTTCGGACTGTGCGCGAAACGCTGGAGCGGTATTTCGCAGACCGACGCAGCGGCCAGTTCGGCTTTCACGCCTTCGATATCGCCTGAAACGACGGGTCAGCCTGAAAGGTCAAAGTCGGCCCAAACCGCCGCGTGATCGGAAGCGGCGGTTCGCCAGGAGTCCACCGAAGGCCAGCTTTTTTGCTCGCCGCCTGTCAACTTCTCCAGCTGTGCAATGCCTCTGCGCTCCAGGCCGGCGCCGATCCAGCGCGAGCGCAGTGCACTGGAGACCAGCAAAAAATCGATCTGGTTGTACGCACCGCGGTAGTGGTAAGTCCACCTGGCTGCCGGGTCTTCACCAAAGGCCAGGCCCAGCACATCGTGCAACCCGGGATGCGCCGTGAGGCTGCGCAAAGGTGTGCTCTCAGGTGTGTCATTGAAGTCGCCCATCACCACCACCCAGTCGCGATCAAGATCGTATGACGACAGCAAATCGGCCACCGCTTGAGCCTGGCCGGCGCGGCGTGCCTGCTTTTGCGGTGTATCACCGCCGTGTTTGCTCAAGAAGTGGTTCACCAGCACGTGAATCGGTTGGTCTGCGCCCACATCGACCTCGGCCTGCAAGCAGTCTCGGCTGAAGGTACCAGGGGAGCCCGCCCTTTTTTGCCCTGAAAACATGTGGCTGCGCATCCAGCCGATAGGGTGGCGTGTGGTGGCCAGTGCGACGTCGATACCCCGTGGATCGAACGCGTCCACCAGCAAATGGTGCCGAAATCGGTTGGACAGCAGGGCGGAGTTGAAAGCCCGCAAAACAGGAAGAGATTCCACCTCCACCAACCCCACGATGTCGGGCTTGACCGCTTTGAGAACCCTTGCCGTGTTCTCGCGCTGTGCATCTGAAAAGCGCTCCTGCTTGAACTCGGTCACGCCCTGCCAGTCGGCCCGGGAGCGTGCCACCACCTGACCCTGGCGGTTGAAGAGTTGCCCACGGTCCACACGGATGTCCACATAGGTTCGAACAGCTGCAAACGCCTCCTGGATGGCCAGTGCGTCGTAGTCATCGGCCTCCAGCAAGGCCTGCAGAACCGATACCCTTGCCAACACGCGCGAGGTGGCTTCGTTGCTGGCCAGATTCAAGGCTTTGGCGCGTGAAAAGAGGTTCTCTACGTTGAAGGTGGCGATGCGCATGGTGCCCTCCATTTGGCACAGGCGCTCTGCGCCTGAAGTTCATACGCTAGCAGATGCCTGTGGCATTGGCCACCGTACGGCAACGGCGCTTACCTCAAATGAAGCAAGGCGCCTTCCCGGGAGTGTTGAAGGCGCCTTGTTCTATCTGGTCCGTCTCTCGGCCAGCCCTGGTCACATACGGGGCAGCATCAAGCTGCCATATCGGCTTCGCGCTCGCGCTCGCGCATGAAGCCGCGAAGTGAAGTCCACGCACTCCAGAGCAAGATGGCAGCGCCGAAGGCAAGAAAGCCGGCACTGATGGGTCGCTCAATAAAGGTCATCATTTCGCCACGCGAGAGCAACATGGCTCGACGAAGGTTTTCCTCCATCAGTGGGCCCAGCACAAACCCCAGCAAGAGCGGCGCAGCCTCGAATTTAAGAACGGCCAGTGCATACCCCAGCGCACCAATGCCCGCCACCATCAAGACATCGAACGTGTTGTTGTTGACGCTGTAAACGCCGAGGCTGATGAACACCAGAATGGCCGGATAGAGCACGCGGTAAGGAATGCGCAGGATCGCTACCCAGAGCCCGATCATGGGCAAGTTCAGCACCATCAACATGATGTTGCCAATGCCGAAACTCACAATCAGCCCCCAGAACAGCTCAGGCTGCTGGGTCATCAACAGCGGGCCGGGCTGGATGCCGTGAATGATCAGGGCGCCGAGCATCAGCGCCATGACCGCGTCACCTGGAATGCCCAATGAGAGCGTGGGCACAAAGGCCGTCTGCGAGGCCGCGTTGTTGGCAGCCTCGGGCGCGGTGATGCCTTCAATGGCACCGTTACCAAATCGACTCGGGTCCTTCGCCACCTTCTTCTCAACCGCGTAAGCCATGAAAGAAGCAATCGAGGCGCCCGTGCCGGGCAAGGCACCAAAGAAACTGCCGATACCGGTGCCCCGCAACATGGGCATGATGGATTGCCGGACGTCTTCTTTGGTCGGTGTCATCGTGCGCCAGGTGATTTCTTCCTGGACCTTGCCTTCGCGCGGCAGGTTCACGCCCGAAATCACCTCGGAAATGCCGAACACCCCCATGGCCAGCGCCACCAGATTGATGCCGTCCATCAGTTCAGGCACTCCGAAATCAAACCGGGTCTGACCCGAGTTCACATCGGTACCGACCGTTCCGATCAAGAGTCCCAGGATCACCATGGCCAGGCCTTTGGCGGGCGACCCAGACGCCAGTGCCGAGGCAGCGATCAACCCCACCAGCATCATCGAGAAGTACTCGGCAGGACCGAACTTCAAACCCAGTTCGGCAATGGCCGGAGAAAACAGGACCAGCACCAGAATGCCGAGCATGGAGCCGACAAAAGAGGCGATGGTGGTCATGAACAGCGCCACACCCGCGCGGCCTTGTTTGGCCATCGGGTAACCATCCAGACAGGCCACTGCCGACGAAGGCGTTCCCGGCAAATTGAGCAAGATAGAGGCGGTTGAACCTCCGTATTGGGCACCGTAATACACACCCGCCAGCATGACGATGGCCGCTGTGGGTGGGATGTGGTACGTGATGGGCAGCAGCAGCGAGATGGTGGCCAGCGCACCAATGCCCGGCAACACGCCGATGAGGGTGCCCACAAACACGCCGATGAAGCAGTACAGGAGCGTGATCGGGTTCATGGCCGCTTCCAGGCCAAGCAGCAGTCCGTTGAGAATGTCCATGGTGTTGAGGTCTCGTTATGTGGCTGTTAGGTCCGGAGGATGCTCAGATGCTCCAGGGCCACATCGGCAACACCATGCCCAGCGCCAGACCAAAGACCAGGTAGGTCACCAGAGCCACACCAGCGGCGACCAGCAAACGCCCCTTCCAGCGGGTTTCGTTGTCTGCCAAGGTAGAAATGATCACCGCGATGATGGTGGCCAACACGAGCCCGACCAGCTTGAGGGTGAGTGCAAACACCACGATGCTGCCCAGCACCAGCACCATGGTCTTCCAGGCCACTTTGACCGGTTCGCCGCGCCGAAAGAAGGCGGGAAGAGCGATCAGCAGACCCAACACTGCCAGGATGCCACCCAACACGACCGGGAAAAAACCCGGGCCCATGCTTCTGAGGCCACCAAACTCGTACTGCTGCGCATAGACCGCTGCAAAAGTACCCAGGGCAAACATGCCCAGGCCTCC
>DAIOEI010000209.1:0-4817 GCA_036746335.1 Hydrogenophaga sp.
GCGCCGTGCTGGGGCACGATCATCTGGATCGGCAACTGCCGCGCCATGTGGGCCCACAGGCGCAACACCTTTTGCGAGACCATGTAGCGGCGGTGGAACCCTTCCATGCGCGGGAGGTGGGGCGCCAGGCTGGTGATGGGTTTAGCTGCATCGGCCGAGGTGCCGAAAGACACCCCGAGATCGCCCGAAAACAGGATGCGGCTGACGGGGTCCCAGAACTGGAAATTGCCCTCGGAATGCATGAAGTGGGCAGGGATCGCCACGATTTCCGTGCTGCCCAGGGGGATCCGCATGCCGGGGTCGGGAATGCCCACGATGCGCCCCACCGTCTTGCCGGGCTTGCAAAAATGCGGTGCAAATCGCTCCCACAGCCGCGAGATGTACAGCGTGGCCTGGGTGCTGGTCATCCAGCGGTCGAGCGATGCAATGATGTCCGGGTCCGCGTGTGAGGCGAGGATCTCGGTCAGCTTGCTGGGCGGGAAATAGCGGCCAATGGTGAGCAGCAACTCGTTGTAGGCCACGTTGCCGCCAGGGTCGATGATCGCGCCCTGGGTGCCATCGATCACCAGAAACTGGTTGGCCTGTACCGCCTCGCCCCCCTCGTCGCTCAAGTGGGTGAACATCAGGCACACATGTCCATTCTTGTTGTACAGCTCAATGGCCATTCGGGTTCTCCAAAGATGGATGCCAGGTCCCGCTGCAAGCGGCCATCGCGATCGCCGACGAGCCGCCGGGGGACCGTGGTGCCAGCGCCGGGCCCAACGTAATGGTGCGATTTTGCACGCACTGGGCAGGGCAGTGTCGTTTTTGGGCTTTGCTGCGCTCATGGAGCCGAAAAAAGCCGGTCGAAGGGACCGGCTTCGACCGGGACGGCGCAGCCGCCGGGTTCAGACGCGGCGCGCGAGTTCGGCCGCCTTGCCCACATAGCTGGCGGGTGTCATGGACAGCAGGCGGTCCCTTTCAGCCTGCGGAATGTCCAGGCTGCGGATCAGTTCGTGCAGGGCTTGCGGCGTGACGGTCTTGCCACGCGTGACTTCCTTGAGCTTTTCGTAGGCACCTTGCACACCAAACCGGCGCATCACCGTCTGGATCGGCTCGGCCAGCACTTCCCACGAAGCGTCCAGGTCTTCGGCCAGGGCTTCTTCGTTGAGTTCGAGCTTGTTCAGGCCGGTCAGCAGCGAGCTGTAGGCCAGCACCGCATAACCCAGGCCTACGCCCATGTTGCGCAACACGGTGGAGTCCGTCAGGTCGCGCTGCCAGCGGCTGATCGGCAGCTTTTCGCTCAGGTGCTTGAGCACCGCATTGGCCAGGCCCAGGTTGCCTTCGGCGTTCTCGAAGTCGATCGGGTTGACCTTGTGTGGCATGGTGCTGGAGCCGATCTCGCCAGCCTTGAGCTTTTGCTTGAAGTAGCCCAGGCTCACATAGCCCCAGATGTCGCGCGAGAGGTCAATCAGGATGGTGTTGGTGCGCGCCATGGCGTCAAACAGCTCAGCCATGTAGTCGTGCGGCTCGATCTGGATGGAGTACGCCTGAAAGGTCAGGCCAAGGCCCAAGGGCTCGGGCGTCTCGATGACCTTGCGGCTGAACGCCTCCCAGTCGAAGTCGGGCCATGCCGAGAGGTGGGCGTTGTAGTTGCCCACCGCGCCGTTCATCTTGCCCAGCAGCTTCACACCACCGATGCGTTCGCGCGCAGCGGCCAGGCGCACCACCACGTTGGCGATCTCCTTGCCCACGGTGGTGGGGCTGGCGGTCTGGCCGTGGGTGCGGCTGAGCATGGGCACGGCGGCGAACTGGTGCGCCATCTCGCGCAGCTTGGCGATCACCGCGTCCAGCGCAGGCAGCAGCACGGCGTCGCGCCCTCCCTTGAGCTGCAGCGCATGGCTGGTGTTGTTGATGTCTTCGCTGGTGCAGGCGAAATGCACGAACTCGGCAGCAGCTTCGAGCTCGGGCCGGGCATCGAACTTGGACTTGATCCAGTACTCCACCGCCTTCACGTCGTGGTTGGTGGTCTTCTCGATCTCCTTGATCGCCAGCCCGTCGGCTTCGCTGAAATTCTTGACCAGGCCCAGCAAATAGGTACGGGCACCCGGTGAAAGGGGCTTGAATTCGTCGAAGCCCGCATCAGACAGCGCAATGAACCAGGCGATTTCGACCTGCACACGGCGGTGCATATAGCCTTGCTCGCTCATGAAAGGTCGCAGCGTTGCGAGTTTGCCAGCGTAGCGACCATCCAGAGGCGACAAGGCTGAAATGGCAGACAAGGGTGCTGCAGCGGCGGCAGCGGCGGGGTTCAGGGCAGGGGCGGTAGAGCGCATGATCCGATTGTAGGAGGGGACTTGGGACCCTTTGGGCGGATCAACGGAGACTTGCGCGGCTTGAACGGTCAAAGTGTCCCTGAAAAGCCGGGTTGAATCCCTTCTCCTGTCAGTCAATGCAGCACCGCGCGTGGCTAGAATGACCCGCTGCGAACAACCGGACCCTTGCCTACCCATGAAACTCATCGGCGCCATCACCAGCCCTTACGTTCGCAAAGTGCGCATCGTCATGGCCGAAAAAAAGCTCGATTACCAGTTTCTTCCCGAAGACGCCTGGTCGGTCGACACACAAATCAGCGCATCCAACCCACTGGGCAAAGTGCCCTGCCTGGTGATGGATGGGGCTGAGGCCATGTTCGACTCGCGGGTGATTGTGGAGTATCTCGACACGCTTTCCCCTGTGGGCAAGCTCATCCCGACATCAGGGCGGGAGCGGGCGGAAGTCAAGACCTGGGAGGCACTGGCCGACGGTGTGCTTGACGCATCCATTCTTGCGCGGCTTGAAGCGACCTGGCCAGGTCGCTCGGCGGAGCAGCGCTGCAATGCCTGGATCGAGCGCCAGGAGGGCAAGGTGCTGTCGGCGCTGGCCGCCATGTCCCGCGGGCTGGGTGACAAGGCCTTTTGCTCAGGGATTCATTTCAGCCTCTCGGATGTGGCGGTGGGCTGTGCATTGGGGTACCTGGATTTCCGTTTCCCGGGTATCGACTGGCGCACGCCATACCCTAACTTGGCCAAACTCAGCGACAAGCTGGCGCTGCGCCAGAGCTTCGCGGACAGCCGGCCCGATTGATCCGCGCACGCCGCGCCTTTATGTGTTGGCGCGCCGCTTGAGCCAGCGCATCAGCGCGCCCAGGCCGGGCAGTTTTTCGTACAGCTCTTCGGCCGCGTCCCAGTAGTCGCGGTGTTCGAGCACCTGGCCTTGCTCGTTCAGGCGCAGGTGGCTGCTGCCCAGAATTACCTGCTCGGTCAGGGTGTCAAATCGCTTGAAGCGAAAGCGGAACTCCCAGGCCAGAAAGGCCTGGGTACCGTCGACCAGGCGCTCGGTCACCACAAAGCGCGGCCCATCCAGGGCCACGAACATGTGCTCGAAAATGTGCCGAATCGCTGCTGGCCCACGCACGTCGTTGAACGGGTCCTTGAAACGCGCCGTGTCTGCGTAGAGCCGGGCAAGTTCGTCCAGGCTTTGGGGTGAAACCGCTTCGTAGGCCTGCACCAGGCGGTCCACATGCGAGCGGGTGAATGCGGTGTCCAGAGGCTCAGACATGCTGCTCAAAGGCCGGTGAAACGGCGCACCAGCGGAAAGTACAAGCGGTAAGGCAGCAAGCGCAGCAACTTCATCCAGCGGGTGAAGCGTTTGGGGTAGTGGATGTCGAAATCGCCTCTGGCCCATCCCGCCAGCATCGCTTCGGCGGCTTCGGTCGGCGTGATCAAAGCAGGCATCTTGAAGGCATTTTGGGCCGTCAGAGGCGTTTGCACGAACCCGGGGTGGACCACACTGACCCCCAGGCCCATCGGGGCCAGGTCAAGGTACAGTGTTTCGGCCAGGTGGGTCAGGGCCGCCTTGGTGGGCCCATAGGCCAGGCTCTTGGGCAAACCCCTGAAGCCGGCGACGCTGCTGATGAGGCTGACGTGCCCATGACCCTGGGCCATCAACGCCGGCAGCAGCGCATGCAACACATTGACGGCACCGCTGTAGTTGATGGCCATGTGACGCTCCATATCGGCCAGGTCCAGCTCGTCGGCGCGCATTTCGCGGTAATGGCCCGCGCAGTACAGGACCATGTCCAAGGGGCCCTGGGCCAGGATTTCGGTGGCGGTGCGGGACACGGCGCTTTTGTCCGTCACATCCAGAGGCCAGGCCTGCGCCCTTGGAGGTTCACCGGTACGACTGTGCTGGGTAACGACACCATTCAGGGCCTTGCCGTCCCGCGCGGAGAGCATCACCCGGGCGCCGCGTTCGAGCAAGGCTTCGGCTGTGGCCAAACCGATGCCCGACGAGGCGCCGACCACCCAGACCCTCAGGCCTTGCCATTGGTTCAGGCGGGGATTCATCGGCCCCCACCAGCGCGGCTTGTGCGCGGCGGCTGGCTTGTGGCCCGTTGCCGGGCCCTCTTGGGCTGGGTCAACAAAGGCGCGTGCTGAATTCATGGTGTGGATGTGGAGTAGAGGGAATGAACCACAGAGGTCAAGGTCCGGGTGTCAGGCGCCGCGCTTGAAGAACGACAGCGTCACTTCGCCCAGAAAAATGCCGAACTTGCTCATGCTGGCCTTGTTGAGCATCACGCGCTCGTCCATCAGGTACATCCAGTCGTCGAACTGCACCTCCCAGACGCGCCCATCCACCGGCAGGGCCAGGGTGTAACCCCATCGGAAGCTGTTGCCGCTGGTCTGGCCCTGGGCCACGCCCACCACGTCGCCCGCTGTGCCGGTGTAGCGGCCTTGGCCCAGGTGCTTGAGGCGCCAGATGCGCTTTTCGGTCGTGCCGTCCGAGTAGGTGAAGTC
>DAIOEI010000210.1:0-4814 GCA_036746335.1 Hydrogenophaga sp.
TCGCTGGTGAAGCCGGGGCAGACCAGATCCACGCTCTTGAGGCCTTTTTGCGCCATGGCGATCAGGGTGGGCTCGGTGTAGGGTTCCAGCCATTTGGCCTTGCCAAAGCGCGACTGGAAGGTGACGGTGTAGGCGTCTTTGGGCAGGCCGAGTTTTTCGGCGAGCATGCGGGCCGTCTTGTGGCATTCGCAGTGGTAGGGGTCGCCCAGCATCAGGGTGCGCTCGGGCACGCCGTGAAAGCTCATGACCAAGTGGTCGCCCCGGTCGTGGTGCAGCCAGTGGTGTTTGACGCGCTGGGCCAGCGCGTCGATGTATCCGGCGTCGTCGTGGTAGCGGTTGATGAAGCGCAGCTCTGGGAGCTGGCGCGTCTGAAGGCCCCAGTGGGCCACGGCATCGAACACGCTGGCGGTGGTGGTGCCGCTGTATTGCGGGTAAGCCGAAACGATGAGGATGCGCGTGGCGCCCTGGGCCTTGAGTTCGTCGAGCACCGCGGGAATGGCCGGGTTGCCGTAGCGCATGGCGTAACGCACCGTGACCTGATGACCGCGCTCGCCCAGGTAGCCCTGCAGCAGCTTGGCCTGCTTTTCGGTCCACACCTTCAGCGGCGAGCCCTCGGCCGTCCACACGGTGGCGTACTTCGCGGCGGACTTGGCCGGGCGCGTGCGCAGAATGATGCCGTGCAGGATGAGCATCCACACGGCCTTGGGAATTTCCACCACCCGGTGGTCGCCCAGGAACTCGGCGAGGTATCGCCGCAGGGCGGGCGCGGTGGGCTCGTCGGGGGTGCCCAGATTGCAGAAGACGACCGCGGTGCGCGGCGCCTGACCATGGGAAAAAGCGGGTTCTTTTTGAAATGCCATGCGCTATTCTCCCGCACAGATGAAAACCCCCGCTCAAGTCTCCATGCCCGTGGCAGCAAGCCCGGCCGATCCGACCCTTGTGCTCGACGTTTCGCGCATCCGGGGCATCACACTCGATCTGGACGACACGCTCTGGCCGGTGGGCCCGACCATCTTGCGGGCCGAGCAGGCGCTGCAGGACTGGCTGGCCACCCATGCGCCCGCCACGGCCACTTTGTGCCGAGACCGGGGGGCGATGCGCAGCGTGCGCGAGCAGCTCAACGCCGAGCGCCCCGACCTGGCCCACGATTTCAGCGCGCTGCGCCTGGCCTCGATCCGGCGGGTGATGCAGATGGCGGGGGACGACGAAGCGCTGGCGCCGGCCGCTTTTGAGGTGTTTTTTGCGCAGCGCCAGCAGGTGGACCTGTTTGAAGATGCCTTGCCCGCGCTGCGGTTCCTCAGCGAGCGCTGGCCGGTGGTGGCGCTGTCCAACGGCAATGCCGATGTGCACCGTGTGGGCATTGGCCGGTTCTTTCATGGCAGTGTGAGCGCGCGGGAAGTGGGCGTGGGCAAGCCGGACGCGCGCATTTTCCTGGCGGGTGCGGCGGCGCTGGGCTGTGCGCCAGAGCAGGTACTGCACATCGGGGACGATGCGGCGCTGGATGTGGGGGGTGCGTTGGCGGTCTGCATGCAGACGGCCTGGGTGCAGCGGCAGGCTGTTGCGACGGCGTTGATGCAGGGGGTGCCTGTTGCGCCCAAGGCCCAATGGGCAGGGATGGATCTGGCCGCACTGGTGCGGGCACTGGCCTGATCGCGGCCGACGCTGAAATATCCCACGAACGCCATCGGATATCGTTATATGAAAAGCCGCAGCATTTGCGTGCGAATTAGATAAGAAACTATATTAGTCGGCTAGGTTCAATCTCACCTTGGGTGGATTGAGCGGCTGGTCACCTGGTTTGCAGCAGCGTTCGGTTTTCTTGAGGTGGGTTTGTGACTTTCACACCCAGTGGCGCAACGCGTCGGTGGACATCTCCCACCCCCCTCCGGAGGAAGCCATGACCCGATCCCCATCCCTTTCCCTTGTTTCTCTGGCCACGCTCAGCGCAGCGCTCGCCCTGAGTGCTTGTGGCAAACCAGAAGCCTCGGCGCCCACCGAACAGGCCGCAGCACAGCCCACCGCTGCCATTTGTGGCCACGTCACCGTGGCCAACATGAACTGGCAGTCGGCCGAGGTGTTGGCGCACATCGACCAGATCATTCTCAGCGAAGGTTACGGTTGCAATGTGGAGCTGGTGCCCGGCGACACCATGCCGACGCTGACCGCCATGATGGAAAAAGGCCAGCCCGACGTGGCGCCCGAGGCCTGGATCAACGCGGTGCGCCAGCCATTGGATGCCGCTGTTCAGGAAGGCAAATTGCACTACGCAGCTCGTGCGCTGCAAGACGGTGGCATCGAAGGTTGGTGGATTCCCAAATACCTGGCCGACGCTAACCCGACCATCAAAACCATAGATGACGCGCTTGCGCGCCCTGAGCTGTTCCCGTCGTCGGAAAACAGGGGCAAGGGCGCGGTGCACAACTGCCCATCGGGCTGGAACTGCCAGCTGACCACCGGCAACGCCTTCAAGGCCTGGGGTGCCTCCGACAAGGGGTTTGTGTTGGTGGATACCGGTTCCGCCGCCGGCCTGGACGGCTCGATCGCCAAAGCCTACGAGCGCAAGCAAGGCTGGCTGGGCTACTACTGGGCACCCACCTCCATCCTGGGCAAATACGACATGGTCAAGCTCGATGCGGGTTACCCGCACGACAAAGAAGCGTTCGAGACCTGCAACAGCAAGGCCGACTGCGACAAGCCCACCAAGACGGACTGGGCCCGAGCCGAGGTGTTCACCGTGGTGACCGACCGCTTTAGCAAAGCCGGCGGTCCGGCCGTGGGATACCTCCAGCAGCGGTCTTGGGGCAATGACACGGTCAACGCTTTGCTCGCGTGGATGAGCGAGAACCAGGCCACCGGCGCTGACGGTGCCCGACACTTCCTCAAGACCCAACCCGAAGTCTGGAGCACCTGGGTGTCGGCCGATGTGGCCGAGAAGGTCAAGGCCGCGTTGTAAGCGCTGACGGATGTCCTGGTTCAAAGACTTCCCCGCGCTGGGGGCGGAGCAGCTCTCTGCATTGCGGCGCACGGTCGATGGCGCGTTCCGGCAGTTCACCCGCGAACACGGCGAGACGCTGGAGCGGATTTTTGATCCGCTGCGCGATTTTCTGATCGCTTCCGAGCGGGTGCTTACGCAGTCGCCCTGGCCGCTGGTGATCGGCGGCATTGCGCTGGTGGCCTGGCTCGCTTCCCGTTCCTGGAAGATCGTGGTCGGCACGGTGCTCACCTTGCTGCTGATCGGCTGGTTCGGCATGTGGGACGACACCATGAAGACCATCTCGATGATCTTCGTGTGCACCGTGGTGGCGCTGGTGCTGGGCCTGCCGCTGGGCATTGCCATGAGCCGATCTGACCGGCTGCAGCGCTGGATCAATCCGACGCTGGACGTGATGCAGACCATGCCCAGCTTCGTGTACCTGATTCCGGTGGTGATGCTGCTGGGCATCGGACGGGTACCGGGCCTGATTGCGGTGGTGATCTACGCGATACCGCCGGTGATCCGATTCACCAACCTGGGCATCCGGCTGGTGGACAAAGATTTGCTGGAGGCGGCCGATGCGTTTGGTGCCTCGATCTGGCAGAAGATGGGGCGCGTGCAACTGCCGCTGGCGCTGCCGACCATCATGGCCGGGGTGAACCAGACCATCATGCTCTCGCTGGCGATGGTGGTGATCGCGTCCATGATCGGTGTGCAGGGCCTGGGTCAGCCGGTGCTCAAGGCGATCTCCAACCAGTACTTCACCATGGGTGTGCTCAACGGCCTGGCCATCGTGGGTATTGCGATCATTTTTGACCGCGTCTCGCAGGCCTACGGCAAGCGTTTGCAAAAACACCTGGAGGTGGTTCATGGCTGAAGCCCGGCACAACGCACCCCAAGTCGCGCCCGAGGCCGCGCCGGTGGGTATTTCGATCCGCCACCTCTACAAGATTTTCGGGCCAACCCCCGACAAATTCCTGGAGGCGGTGCAAGGCGGCATGACCAAGCAGGAGCTGCGCGACACACACGGCCATGTGCTGGGTCTGCGCGACATCAACATCGACATGCCGGCCGCCGGTATTCAGGTGGTGATGGGTTTGTCGGGGTCTGGCAAGAGCACGCTGATCCGCCACATCAACCGACTGATCGACCCCACCGCCGGTGAAGTGCTGGCGCAGGTGGCGGGCCAGCCGGTGGATGTGGTGAAAATGGGCCAGCGCGAGCTGCTGCGTTTTCGCCGCGAACAGACGGCGATGGTGTTCCAGAAATTCGCGCTGTTTCCACATTTCACAGTGCTGGAAAACGCCGAATACGGTCTGCTTGTGCAGGGGGTGGCGGGCAAGAAGCGGCGGGAGAACGCGCTGCGCTGGATCGAGCGGGTGGGCCTCAAGGGCTACGAAGACAGTTACCCCAACCAGCTCTCGGGCGGCATGCAGCAGCGCGTGGGCCTGGCGCGGGCACTGACCAACGATGCCCCGATCTTGCTGATGGACGAGGCGTTTTCTGCGCTGGACCCGCTGATCCGCAGCGACATGCAGAGCGTGTTGCTGGACATCCAGCAGGAGATCGGCAAGACCATCGTGTTCATCACCCACGATCTGGACGAGGCGCTGCGCCTGGGCGACCGCATTGCGATCTTGCGCGATGGCGAGGTGGTGCAGCAGGGCACGGGGCAGCAGATCGTGCTCAAGCCGGCGGATGACTACATCGCCAGCTTCGTGCGCGACGTGAACCGGGGCCGCGTGATCCGCTGCCGCACGCTGGCCCAGCCGGGTGCGCGGGTGGCGGGGCCGGATGTGGACCCGAGCCTGGTGATCGAGGAGGCCGCCCGGCTGCTCAG
>DAIOEI010000211.1:0-4792 GCA_036746335.1 Hydrogenophaga sp.
CAGTCTGGCTCCACGAAGGTCCGCCAGCGGCGAGCAGCGCCGAGCCAGCCAGGCACGCGAGCCAGCGCCGTCTGGGCGCGCTGTCGGGTGAGGCGCTGGCGCGCGCCGGGTGGCTGGAGTGGCAATGGATGGTCATGGGATGGACGGGGTTGGCGGCTTGGAAGCATGCGGTTTCAGGCGGCAGCAGGGCTCAGGCGGGTCTGGCGCAGGGGTTCCAGCAGCGTGCGCCAGCCATCCCGCTCAGGCTGGCCCGGCTTGCGGGCGCCGAAGAACATGGCCATCAGTTCGCCCTCGGTGTCGAACACCTCCAGCGAGGTCACGGTGCCGCAGTCGCCCGGCTTCTCGACGATCCAGGCCCGGGCGATCAGGTCTTCGCGCAGGTGCAGGTTGAAGCCGGGGTCGAGCACGTTGAGCCAGGTCTTGCCATGCAGCGCCATCGGCTCCACCCGCTGCACCGGGCCGGTGGGGATCTGGATGCAGCCGGCGTTGCCCACAAACACCATGATGGGTGTGGCGTCGAGCGCGGCGCCGAGCAGGAGCTGGCGCACGGCAGACGGTGGCACGGCCTGGGTGAAGCGCCCCTGCGCCAGCTCAAAGGCGCATTGGCGGTCAAGGCCATGGCGCTTGAGCAACCCAAAGAACTGGTGGGTGTCGGTCATGTCCGACCATTGCTGCAGGAATTCGTCCGGCTCCGGCGGCTGGGCCGGATCGGCCTTGGGCTGAGCGGGAGGGATCTCAAAGTTGACCGTTGTGTCCGGCGCGATGCGGGTGTTGAGCACCTGCTCCCAGGCGATCAGATCGGTGCGCGAGCGGGGGTAGATCTTGTGTACCGCCATGCCGTGGCGGTCGTAGAACTGCAGGCTGGCCTGCATCGGCCCGTGTTCGCCCGCCTGCGCTTCGCTCACCACAAATCCGGCGTGCCAGCGGTCCAGGAACAGGCGCAGGTCGATGTCTTCGCCCAGCGCCAACCCGACGTGCCCTTGCGCCGAAAGGTTCTGGTAGACGCCGGTTTTTTCGTGCACCGTGCTTTCGTTGCGGGTCAGGGCCATCAGGGGGCCACAAGCTTCCAGCGACTGCAGCAGCGACAGCCAGTTGGCGGCCAGGGGCACCGCGCGCAAAGCCTGCTCGTGCAAGCCCACATGCGCGGCCACCGCGGCGCCCTCGCTCAGGCCCAGGGCCTGGGCCGCTTCACGGGCGCGCAGGCCAGCACGCCGCGCGTCTGCGAAGCGGGCCCGAAGTTCGGCCGGGTGGATGACTTGCGTGTTCATTGCAACGCCTCCGGCGTGCTGTGCCAAAGCTGGCGGGGTGCGCTGGGAGGCAGGGTGGGGCCGTCTTTTTCCAGCTCCAGTTGCCAACGGGTTCGCAGATTGCCCAGCATCACCCGCATGGACGGCGAAACCTGGGGATGGGCAGCGAGGAAGAAGAGGTTGGAGACCAGTTTTTTGGCCATCAGGCGCCGGTTCGCACATTCCGGCGGTGCGTGGGCATAACCGGTGAGCAGGGCCAGGGTGCCCGCCATCAGGGCCTCGGCCGATGGCAGGTCGTATTCCTCGTCTTGCAAGAAAGGGGAAGTCATGGTGGTGTCTCCTGCCCAGATGGGCGTCGCTGGGTGGGTGGGATCGGGAACCATCAGAAGTCGGCCACCACCGCCAGGGCCAGGCTGCGGCCTGGGGCGGTGTAGGCATCGATCACGCTGGAGCTGGCGGCGATGCCGCGCTCATTGGTCCACTCCCAGTACTTCCGGTCGGTCAGGTTGCGGATCGCGCCACTGAGCTTGAGACCGGGCCGCAGCTGCCAGCTGGCGTTCAGATCCAGAGTGGTGTGCGCCGGGGTGGCGAACTGGTTGCGGATGTTGGAGAAATCGATGTCTTTTGGCGACTTGGCGAGGACGTGCTGGACCGTTGCGCCGAGTGTCCAGGCACCACGCTGGTGGTCCAGCCCCACCACGAACTTGGCTGGGTTGACGGAGTTGATCGGGCGGCCCGAATCGCTGTCGGTCCCTTGGGTCTGCCCATAGGCGGCCTTGAGCAGGGTGGCTTTGCCCAAGGGCAGCTGGCCCTTGAATTCAAAACCGCTGAGGCTGACGCGGCTGCGGTTGACGGCCTGGAACCGCAAGGGGTCAGCCCGGTTGCTTGCACTGCCGCCCACGGCGACCAACTCTTCGATGAAGTCCTTGTAGCGACCGCTGAAGGCTGCGGCCTCCCAGCGGACGCGGTCCAGGCCACCGCGCACCCCGAGTTCCAGCGTCTGGCTGCGCTCGGGCTTGAGCTCGGGGTTGGGAATGGTCTTGTAGTTACCGAACGGGTTTTCAAAGAAGTTGTTCACCTGCAGAGGGCTGGGCGCCTTGAACCCGGCGGCGAGGTTGCCGAAGATGCTCCAGCCACTGGCAGGCCGGAAAATGACGCCCAGCTTGGGCGAGAGGGCCGCGTCGCTCAGCGATGTGGCGGCCAGCGGGTAGAGCGCATCGACTTGTGGCTTGAGGTCGTAGTGGTCGTAGCGCAAGGCCGGGATGAAGCTCCAGCGCTCGCCCACGAATTCGCTTTGGACGAAGAGCGCGCTGGTGGTTTCCCGGGTTTTGGGGAAACGCTTGAGCGGGTAGCGCTCGTAGGCAGGCGGTACGGTACCGGTGACAAGGTTGTCCAGCGTGGCGACCGTCAGGTCCACGCCGTAGACCAGTTTCTGCGCCCAGTCTTTTCCGAGCGGACGGGTTTTTTCTGCTTGCAGCACACCTTGCCAAAGTTGTTCGGCATAGGTGACATCGCGTGAGCGTTGGCGCGGGCGTCCAGCGAACACTTCGTCGGCCAGCGTGACTTCCTGCGACTCGGCGTCCTGGTAGCCGACGGTGACCCGCAGGGTGTCTGCCCATGCGGCGTCCGCCGGGATGCGCCCGTCCCAGCTGATGCGACTGCGCACCATGTCCGTTGTACCGTCCAGATTCAGGGTTTCCACACCCATTGCGCTTCCCCGGGCGGTCAGCGCTTCGATTTCGCTGGATTTGTCCACATGCTCCAGCGTGAATGTGTGTCTGTGCCCCGCTTTTGGCGTGAGGACCGCCTTGGCCAACAACGCGATATCTTTGTCTGTCTGCGGGTTGGGCGCGGTGCGCATGCTGTTGCTGGCCCGGTTGACGCCCTGGTTGTCCAGCGCACCCGCCTTGCCTGCCTGCACACTGGCCAACCACTGCAGCGCGGAGGTGGGTCGCGCGGCCAGCGTCAGCCCTGCGCCGGTGGCGCCGTTTTCGCTGTCGTGCCGAAATCCCACCCGTCCACTAAACGTCTTGTCGTTTTTCAGCAGCTCGGCGGGCTCGGTGCTCGCCATGGAGACCATGCCGGCCAGACCATCGGAGCCATACAGGGCCGAACTGGCGCCGCGCAGGATTTCTACCCGAGAGATCAGACCGAGGTCAAAATAGTCCCGCCCAAAGGACGCGGAACCGAACACCCCGCTGGACAGCTCCCTTGGCACACGGATGCCATCGACCGTGAGCAGTACCCGGTTGCCCTCTAGGCCGCGGATGTTGAAACCCGCATTGCCGTCGCGCCCGATGCTGCCGATCACCGCACCAAACCGCTGAGGCGCGCGCTTGACGCTGACTTTGGGCAAGTCGCGCGCCAGATCCCGGATGTCCTGCACCTGGGCGCCATCCAAAAACGGCGCCCTGCAGCACATCCACCACCGCCGGCACTTCGTCGGGTGCCCTTTCGCTGCGGGAGCCGCTGACGACGACTTCTTTCAGGGTTTCGACAGACGACTGAGCCAAGGCAGGCACGGCCATACCCAGGCAACCCAGCATCGACAGACATCCCACCCACACACGGTTCTCACGCACAGACTTTCTCCTTCTGGAAGTAAAAAAAGTGGCTGGCTGTGAGAACTTCACTGGCTGGCTACTGCATGTATAATACATGAGAACGATTCGCATTGCGATATTTCTTGCACTTGCCTGGTTTTTCTCCCCCAGGCGTTGTTCCATGACCTTTACCCACTCCGTCTTCAGCCAGAACGAGCTTGACGAACGCTTGCGCGCGTGTGGGCTGCGGCCTTCGATGGCGCGGCTTCAGGTCTTGCAGGTCCTGCTGGAGTCGCCGGTGCGCCATCTGGACGCCGAAGGCGTTTACCAGCGGCTGTACGCAAGTGCGCAACCCCTGGGAATGACCACGGTCTACAAACTGCTCGCTCAGTTTGAGCAGGTGGGTCTGGTTCAGCGCCGCGAATTGCAACCGGGTAAACGGGTGTACGAACTTGCCTGGGGCAACCAGCAGGAACATGGGCACCTGGTTTGCCTGAAATCCCGGCAAGTCTTTGAATTCGACACGGGGCCTTTGTCGGCGGCGCTGATCGATATCGCTGCGCGGCACGGCCTGATGCTCTCTCGTGTAGAGATCACCGCCTATGGCGTGCCCGCGCCGGAAAAAACTTCCCAGCCGTAACAGAAATAAGTCGCGTTGAGGCTCAGGCCACGCGGCCGTGGTTACTCCTGATCGGTTGGCCTGCCACGCTACAACCGCCCGCAATAGCGGCTTTCCAACCCACAAGGAGGCTGCCATGAAAGGCGACCCACAAGCCATTGCCCACCTGCAAGCCCAGCTCAAGAACGAGCTGACCGCCATCAACCAGTACTTTGTCCACTACCGCATGCTCAAGCACTGGGGTCTGGACAAGCTGGCCAAGAAGGAATACGCAGAATCCATCGGTGAAATGAAGCACGCCGACTGGCTGATGGACCGCATCTTCACCCTCGACGGCCTGCCCAATCTTCAGGATTTGGGCAAACTCAACATCGGAGAAACGG
>DAIOEI010000212.1:0-4778 GCA_036746335.1 Hydrogenophaga sp.
AATGCGCCGCCCCTGGGCTACCTGTTTGCCCCCGGATTCGGCAATCCGGATCTGCAGCCCGAGCGTGCCCGCAGCCACGAGCTGGGCGCCCAGTTCCAGCAAGGCAGCCACGGCCTGCGCGCGACCTACTTCAGCACCCGCGTCAAGGACCAGCTCGACTACGACACCGCCATCTTCCGTTTCGGCAACATCGGCCGCACCCGCAACAAGGGCCTGGAGGTGTCGTACAAAGGCCAGCTCGGCGACACCGCGCTGCGCGGCAGCCTGACCCTGCAGGACCCGGTGAACGAGGCCACCGGCCAGTCGCTCAGCCGCCGGGCCAAGACGCTGTGGTCGGTGGGGCTGTCGCAAACCGTGGCCCGCGTGGTGCTGGACGCCGATCTGCGCTACAGCGGTGCCCGCAGCGACCGCTACAGCGACCCGGTCACCTTCAGCGCGGTGAACACCACGCTCAAGTCCTACGCCGTGCTGGACCTGGCGGCGGCGTACAAGCTGACCCCCGATCTGGAGTTGCGCGCGCGGCTGGACAACGTGGCCGACACGAAGTACCAGACCGTGTACAGCTACAACCAGCAGCCGCGCAGCTTATACGTCGGCCTGACCTGGCGGCCGAAATTCTGACGCAGCTCAAGGACCTCACCATGTTGCCCGGCCCACAGCGCATCGTCTGCCTGACCGAAGAAACCACCGAGTGGCTCTACCGGCTGGGGCAGGAGGCGCGCATCGTGGGCATCAGCGGCTACACGGTGCGCCCGCGCCGGGCGCGCGACGAGAAGCCCAAGGTCAGCGCCTTCCTCAGCGCCAAGATCGACAAGATCCTGGCGCTGCGGCCCGACTGTGTGTTCGGTTTCTCCGACCTGCAGGCCGACATCGCCGCTGCGCTGATCCGTGCCGGGGTGCAGGTCACGGTGTTCAACCAGCGCAGCGTGGAAGAGATCTTTTCCATGCTGTACCAGGTGGCGGCGATGGTCGGCTGTGCCGGCGAAGGGTTGGCGCAGATCGACCAGATGCGCGAGCGCCTGGTGCAGATCGACGCGGCTGCACGCGCCCTGCAGGCCACCGGCCAGCGCCGACCGCGCGTGTATTTTGAAGAATGGGACGAGCCGCCCATCAGCGCCATCCGCTGGGTCTCGGAGCTGATCGGCATCGCCGGGGGCGACGATGTGTTCCCCGAGCTGGCGCGCGAGCCCATGGGCAAGCAGCGCATCATTGCCGACGGCGCCACCATCGTGGCGCGCCAGCCCGACATCATCGTGGGCTCCTGGTGCGGCAAACACTTCCGCCCGCAGAAGGTGGCGGCGCGGCCCGGCTGGCAGGACGTCCCAGCGGTCCGCAACGGGCAGCTGTTCGAGATCAAGTCGGCCGACATCCTGCAGCCCGGCCCGGCCGCACTGACCGACGGGGTGGAGCAGCTGCACCGCATCGTGATGAACTGGATGAAGCATGTGGCGCCCACGCTCCCCAGCGGAATGGTTTCGTTGCCGCCCGAGGGCGCGTCCCCCGATTTGGGACACACCGGCGGCGGGGGCATGGCATGAAAACCGCTCGCAGCGAATGCATCCTGGGTGGTCAGAAGAGCGGCAAATCGCGCCGCGCCGAAGCGCTGGCGCTCAGTTGGCTGGAGGCTGACCCTGACCATGCTGCGCTGCTGATCGCCACTGCGCTGCCGGGCGACGCCGAAATGCGCGAGCGCATCGCACGCCACCAGCGCGACCGGGCAGAGCGTGTGCCCGGCCTGCAGTCGCTGGAGGTGCCGCTGGACCTGGCCACCGCGCTGACGCAACACAGCACGCCTCGGACCTTGCTCGTGGTGGACTGCCTCACGCTGTGGCTGACCAACCTGCTGATGCCGACCGAGGGCGCTGCGCACAGCGCGGCGCAGGTGCAGCAGGCGGTGGACGCGCTGCTGCGGGCCTTGGCGCGTTTGCCGGGCCCGGTGGTGCTGGTAAGCAACGAGATCGGCCTGGGTGTGATTCCACTCGGTCGCGATGTGCGCCAGTTTGTGGACACGCTGGGGCACCTGAACCAGGCGGTGGCCGCCGCCTGCGACCGGGCGACCTTCATGGCCGCCGGTTTGCCGCTGTGCCTGAAGGAGCCCGCATGAGCGCTGCGTCTCTGACTTGGGGCCTGCGGGCCATGGCGGTGCTGCTGGCGCTGGTGGCCCAGGCCGCCTGGGCTGCAGGCGCGCAGGTGACCGACGAGCGCGGTGTCACCACACAATGGGCCACGCCGCCGCAGCGCATCGTCTCGCTGCTGCCGTCGCTGACCGAAACCGTGTGTGCGCTGGGGGCCTGCGCGCGCCTGGTCGGGGTGGACCGCTATTCCAACTGGCCTGCTTCGGTCCGGCAGTTGCCGCAACTCGGTGGTGGCATTGACCCGAACGTGGAGGCCGTGGTGGCGCTGCGACCCGATGCGGTGCTGATCGCGGGCTCTTCGCGTGCCGTCGACCAGCTGCGTGCGCTCGGGCTCAAGGTGGTGGTGCTGGAGCCCAAGGACGCAGCCGATGTGCGGCGCGTGCTGGGCGCGGTGGCGCAACTGCTCGGTGCCGACGCCCAGGCGCCGCAGCGCATCTGGAGCGGTATCGACGACGCGGTGTCGGCGGCGGCGCAGACGCTGCCTGCCAGCGTGAAGCAGACCCGGGTGTACTTCGAAGTGAACAGCGCGCCCTACGGCGCGGGCGAGGCCTCGTTCATTGGCGAGATGCTTTCGCGGCTGGGCGCGCGCAACATCCTGCCCGCCAGCATGGGGCCGTTTCCCAAGCTCAACCCCGAGTTTGTGGTGCGCGCCAACCCGGACCTGATCATGGTCGGCGATCAGAACTTCGCCGGCCAGATCCAGCGCCCGGGCTGGGCCGGTATCCGGGCCTTGCGCGAGAACCGGATGTGTGTGTTCAGCGCCGCCGAGTCCGACGTGCTGGTGCGCCCCGGCCCGCGCATGGCCGAGGCGGCGCGCATCATGGCGCGGTGCCTGAAAGAGAAGGCGCTATGAGGCCGTGCCCGGTGACTCCCATCGGGTTCGCGCCGAGGCGCGCTGCCCGGAGGCTGTCGGCATGAACGCCGCTGCCGCTGCGCGCCATGCTGCCGTCTCGCGACGCCCGGTGTGGCGTGCGCAGGGGCTGGCCATCGGTCTGGTGTTGCTCTCGCTGGCGCTGGGTGTGCTGGGGTTGGGCGTGGGCAGCACCGGGCTGGAAGCGGTGTGGCAGATGCTGGCCGACCCGGTGGCCGCGCAGATTGTGTGGGACATCCGCGCGCCGCGCACCTTGGGCGCGTTCGCCGCCGGGGCGCTGCTCGGCCTGGCCGGTGCGGTGGCGCAGGGCCTGTTCCGCAACCCGCTGGCCGATCCTTTTCTGCTCGGCAGCGCGTCGGGCGCTTCGCTCGGTGTGGCGCTGGCGCTGGCCGCGTTTGGCGTGTCGCCGTTTGCTGCCGAGCTGGCCGTTCGTGTCGGCCTCACCGGCGCGGCCTTTGTGGGCGCGGTGGCCGCGGTGCTGCTGACGCTGGCGCTGGCGCGTGGTGTGCAGCACACGCTGCGCCTGCTGCTCGCGGGTGTGGTGGTGGGCGTGGTGCTGGGCGCGCTGGCTTCACTGGTCAACATCCAGTTTCCCGACACGCTGCAGGCCATGCAGGCCTTCATGCTCGGCTCGACCGCCTTTGTGGGCTGGAGCGCCTGCGCGCTGATGCTGGGCGTGTGGCTGCTGTGCCTGGCGCTGGCCGGCTCGCTGGCGCGGGTGCTCGATGGCCTGGTGCTGGGCGAATCGACCGCGCTGAGCCTGGGACTGCCGCTGGCGCCGCTGCGCCTGGCGCTGGTGGCGGTGCTCGCGCTGGCCACCGGCTGCGCGGTGGCGCAGACCGGGCTGATCGCGTTTCTGGGCCTGGCCGCGCCGCACCTGGTGCGCGCCGTGGTCAAGACCACACACGCCTGGCTGGTGCTGCTCGCCAGCCTGATGGGCGGTGCGCTGCTGATGCTGGCCGACACGCTGGCGCGCGGGTTGATCGCCCCGCAAGAGCTGCCGGTGGGCGTGCTCACCGCGGTGCTGGGCGGTGGTTACCTGCTGTGGTTGATGGGACGCAGCCGCCGATGAACGCCCGCACCGCGCCCGCGCTGGAAACCCGGGGCCTCAAGGCATCGCTGGGGCAGGGCGATCAGCGCCGCGCGGTGCTGCACGGGCTGGACCTGCAGCTGGCGGCGGGCCGCTGGACCTGCATCGTCGGCCCCAACGGCGCAGGCAAGTCGACCCTGCTCAAGGCGCTGGCCGGCCTGCTGCCGTCGCACGCCGAGAGCAGCGGGCAGGTGTTGCTGCATGGGCTGCCGTTGCGGGCCCTCTCGCCGCGCCAGCGCGCGTGCTCGCTGGCCTGGCTGGGCCAGGCCGTGGGCGACAGCGCGGCCGACGACCTGACCGTGTTCGATGTGGCGCTGCTCGGGCGCCTTCCGCACCTGGCCTGGCTGAGCCCGCCCGGCGCCGCCGACCACGCTGCCGCCGAACGCGCGCTGCGCCAGACGCAGGCCTGGGACTGGCGCGACCGGCCGCTGGGCGCGCTCTCCGGCGGCGAGCGCCAGCGCGTGCTGCTGGCGCGGGCGCTGGCGGTGGAAGCCGACGTGATGCTGATGGACGAGCCGCTGGCCAATCTGGACCCACCCCACCAGGCCGACTGGTTGCAACTGGTGCGCACGCTGGTGGCCGGGGGCAAAACGGTGGTGAGCGTGCTGCACGAGATCGGCATGGTGCTGCAGGCCGACGACCTGGTGGTGCTGGATGCTGGCACGTTGCGCCACCAGGGCGC
>DAIOEI010000213.1:0-4775 GCA_036746335.1 Hydrogenophaga sp.
TTTTTCTTCGGGCCCAGGCCGTGGGCCTGGCGGCTCAGGGCGAAGGAGGCGAAAAGCTTGATCCAGAGGGTGGAGCCGGCAATCGCGATCCAGTCCTGGCGCTCCAGGGCCTGGAACACCAGCACGGCCACCAGCACGCCCACCATCACCACCCCGCCAATCAGGTTGATGACCATCTCATAGGGCGCGTATTGCTCTGCGTTGGCGGGCGGCATGCCTTTTTTCAGGGCCACCTCCGAAAAATCGCGCTTGTAGAAAATGCGCCAGGCACGGCGCAGCCAGAAAAAAGCGACCGGGAACAGGGCCAGTAGGAATACCCAGTTGAGGATGAAGATGCTCATGTTGTTTGAAATTCCGCAAGCCCCCATCGGGCCCGCCCAGGCATTGTCTCAATAAAAAACCCCGCCGGTTGCCCGGCGGGGTCGATCTTGGAGCGGCTTGGGTCAGCGCAAGGCACTCACCGACCGCTCAGGCCATCAGTGGCCCGTGGCTGCGCCAGCGCCCTTGGGGGTGCGAACGCCGTCCACCATGGCAGCAATGTGCGCGGGCACCGGAGCGCCCATCTTGCTGACCGCGTAGGCCACAGCGAAGTTCACGATCGCGCCCACGGTGCCGAAGGCCTCGGGGGTGATGGTGAAGAAGCTGTTGGCGCCACCGATCAGGTCGAGGTAGCCCGTGCCTGCGATGAAGAAGATGCCCTTGTGTGCGAACACATAGAACAGGGTAACAACCAAGCCTGCAATCATGCCGGCGCTAGCGCCCTTGTCGGTCACGGTCTTGCTGAAGATACCCATCATCAGGGCCGGGAAGATCGTCGAAGCAGCGATACCGAAGGCCAGGGCCACCGTACCGGCCGCAAAGCCCGGCGGGTTCAAGCCCAGGTAACCTGCCACAAAGATGGCGACCGCCATGGAGATCTTGCCAGCCATCAGTTCACCCTTTTCGCTGATGTCGGGCTTGATGGCGCCCTTGATCAGGTCATGGGAAATGGCAGACGAAATCGCCAGCAGCAGACCAGCAGCCGTGGACAGCGCAGCGGCCAGGCCACCGGCAGCGACCAAGGCAATCACCCAGTTGGGCAACTGTGCAATCTCGGGGTTGGCGAGCACGATGATGTCGGCGTTCACCGTCAGCTCGTTGCCCTTCCAGCCAGCGGCTTCAGCCTTGCCCAGCACCACTTCGTTCTTGGTGGCGCTGTTGTAGAACTGGATGCGGCCGTCGCCGTTCTTGTCTTCCCACTTCAGCAGGCCGGTTTTCTCCCAGCGCTTCATCCACTCAGGGCGCTGCTCGTACACCAGGCTGGCTTCCGGAGCGAACATGTCGCCGTTGGCCTTGACCGCATCAGCATTCACGATCAGCTGACCGGTAGCGTCCTGGGTAATGCCCACGGCACTGTTGGTGGTACCAAACAGGTTCAGGCGAGCCATGGCGCCCACGGCGGGTGCTGCGGTGTACAGCAAGGCAATGAACACCAGCGCCCAGCCGGCCGAAGCGCGGGCATCCGCCACCTTGGGCACGGTGAAGAAACGCACGATCACGTGTGGCAGACCGGCGGTACCGATCATCAGCGAGACAGTGTAGAAGAACATGTTGATGGTCGAACCTGCGGTGGTGGTCGTGTACTGACCAAAGCCCAGATCGGTGACCACCTGGTCCAGCTTGGACAGCAGCGAAATATCGGTGCCAGCCAGGTCAGAGCCCAGGCCCAACTGCGGCAGGAAGTTGCCGGTCAGGTTCAGGGAGATGAAGACAGCAGGCACGGTATACGCCAGGATCAGCACGATGTACTGCGCCACCTGGGTGTAGGTGATGCCCTTCATGCCGCCGAACACCGCGTAAGCAAACACGATGGCCATACCGATGTAGATACCCGCTTCACGGCTCACGCCCAGGAATCGCGCAAAGGTCACGCCCACACCGGTCATCTGGCCGATGATGTAAGTGATGGAGGCCACCAGCAAGCAGACCACTGCCACGTTGCGAGCGAACTTCGAATAGAAGCGATCGCCGATGAACTCGGGCACGGTGAACTTGCCGAACTTGCGCAGGTACGGGGCCAGCAAGCAAGCCAGCAACACGTAGCCACCGGTCCAGCCCATCAGGAACACGCCACCGCCATAGCCCATGTTGGAGATCAGGCCGGCCATTGAAATGAAGGAAGCGGCCGACATCCAGTCAGCTGCCGTGGCCATGCCGTTGGTCACGGGGTGCACGCCGCCGCCAGCGACGTAAAACTCGGAGGTGCTACCCGCACGAGCCCAGAAAGCGATGCCGAGGTACAGCGCGAAGCTGGCACCAACGACCAGGTAGGTCAGGGTTTGAAGTTCCATGATGTGTCGTCCTCTTGATCAGTCTTCTTGCATGCCGAACTTGCGGTCGATGTCGCCCATCTTTTTTGCGTACCAGAAAATCAGCACGATGAAGACATAGATGGAGCCTTGCTGGGCGAACCAGAAGCCCAGCGGATAGCCGCCCAGGTGGATGCTGTTGAGCATCGGAGCAAACAGGATGCCTGCGCCGTAGGAGACCAATGCCCAGATCACCAGCACTTTGGTCAGCAGACCCAGTGTGGCGCTCCAGTAGGCCTTTGCGTTGTCGTCACTTGCCATGAAAGTCATCTCCTCTAAGTGATGCTTTTGCGATTTCGGTGGGGGTTAGCCACCACGTTTTGCATGCACAACGCCGTGAGGAATTGCGCATTACGCGGCGGACTGTGGTTTCACTTGCTTACAGCAAAATTGCGAACCTAGGCATTGCGGGCAGTGCCTAGGGTAAGCCCCTAGCAAATAGCTTCGATGCAGCGTCGTACCTCGGGAAACAGCCCTGTTTTGGGGCGTTGGCACCGGTCGTCCCGCGCTGCGCCACACGGACACCACAACGCAAAAAAGCCCCGACAAAGCGGGGCTTCGAGGAGTGCGCGCAGGCCTCAGGCGGTGGCCATTTCGGCCGGTGCCGGCTGGCGGATCAGGTGGTCAAAGGCGCTGAGCGCGGCCTTGGTGCCTTCACCCGCAGCGATCACGATCTGCTTGTATGGCACGGTGGTGCAGTCACCGGCGGCGAACACACCATCCACATTGGTGTGGCCCTTGGCATCCACCACGATCTCGCCAAAGCGGCTGAGCTCGACTGTGCCCTTCAGGAATTCGGTGTTGGGCACCAGACCGATCTGTACGAATACGCCCTCCAGCGGCACCAGGTGTTCTTCGTTCGTGGCCCGGTCTTTGTACTTCAGTCCGTTGACCTTGCCATCGGCACCCGTGATCTCGGTGGTCTGCGCGTTCACGTGGATGATCACATTGGGCAGGCTCTTGAGTTTGCTCACCAGCACGGCGTCGGCTTTGAGCTGGTCCGCAAACTCGATCAGCGTTACGTGGGCCACGATGCCGGCCAGGTCGATGGCGGCTTCCACGCCCGAGTTGCCGCCACCGATCACCGCGGTGCGCTTGCCCTTGAACAGCGGGCCATCGCAGTGCGGGCAGTAGGCCACGCCCTTGTTCTTGTATTCCTGCTCGCCGGGCACATTCACATTGCGCCAGCGCGCACCGGTCGACAGGATCACGCTGCGCGCCTTGAGCTCGCCGCCGTTTTCCATCTGCACCGTGACCAGTCCACCGGGCTGCTCGGCCGGGATGATCTTCTGCGCACGCTGCAGGTTCATCAGGTCCACCTCGTAGTGGCGCACCTGGGCTTCGAGTGCAGCAGCGAACTTGGGTCCGTCGGTTTCCAGGACGGAGATGTAGTTCTCGATCGCCATGGTGTCGTTGGTCTGGCCACCAAAACGCTCGGCCGCCACACCCACGCGAATGCCCTTGCGGGCAGCGTAAACGGCTGCAGCCGCACCGGCCGGGCCGCCACCGACCACCAGCACGTCAAACGGGTCCTTGGCGTTGAGCTTGGCGGCTTCGCGCTTACCCGATTTTGTGTCGAGCTTGGCGACGAGTTCTTCCACCGTCATGTGGCCGGAGGCAAACATCTGGCCTTGTTTGAACACCATGGGCACGGCCATGATTTCGCGCTCGGTCACTTCCTGCTGGAAGGCGCCACCTTCGATCACCACGGTCTGGATCTTCGGGTTCAGAATCGCCATCAGCGACAAGGCCTGCACCACGTCCGGGCAGTTGTGGCACGAGAGCGACATGTACACCTCGAAACGGTGCTCACCGTCGAGCGAGCGGATCGCATCGATCACGTCCTGCTCCACCTTGGGCGGGTGACCACCCGTCCAGAGCAGGGCCAGCACCAGCGAGGTGAACTCGTGGCCCAGTGGCAGACCGGCAAAACGCACGCCGCTGGTTTCGCCAGCGCGGGCGATCACGAAAGAAGGTTTGCGCGCATCGTTGCCCGAGGTATCCAGCGTGACCTTGTCCGACAGGCTGGCGATGGTCTCCAGCAACGAGCGCATCTCCACGCCGGTGGCGCTGTCGTCGAGCGAGGCGATCAGCGTGATTGGCTGGCGCAGCATGCCCAGGTAGGTCTGGAGCTGGGATTTGAGGGTGGCGTCAAGCATGGGGAACTCCTGGAAAGGAAAAAGAACGTGCGGAAGGCCGCTGGTGCATGGGCCTGCGAGCAAGCCCATGAGGCAGCGGTACTGCCTGAAGAAATGGTTGAGCGAAGTGCCTCCGCCCGGAACGCGGCGGAACTGGCTCTGCCAGTCCGCTCGCGTTGCCCCCTTGAGGGGGTGACGCGCCGCCAGGCGCGGCGCGGGGGTGGGGAAACTGCTTCAGATCTTCCCGACGAGGTCCAGGGAAGGTGCCAGGGTCTTGGCGCCTTCTTGC
>DAIOEI010000214.1:0-4773 GCA_036746335.1 Hydrogenophaga sp.
ATCACCGTGGTGCACCGTGCCGACGGCTCGGGCACCACCTTCAACTGGACCGACTTCCTGTCTACCGTTAGCAAAGAATGGGCTGACACCGTGGGCAAGGGTGCCGCCGTGAAGTGGCCTGCCCCGACCTCCATCGGTGGCCGTGGTAACGAAGGCGTTGCCGCCCTCGTGAGCCGCACCAGTGGCTCCATCGGTTATGTCGAGTACGCCTACGCCAAGCGCAACAACATCCCCGTGATGGCTTTGCAGAACAAAGACGGCAACTTCGTGATGCCCAGCGATGAAGCTTTTGCTGCTGCCGCCGCCGGTGCCGACTGGTTCAGCGTCCCAGGCATGGGTCTGTCCATCGTCAACCAGCCGGGCGCCAACGCCTATCCGGTGTCCACCGCTTCGTTCATCCTGATGTACAAAGAGCCGACCAACAAGACCGAGAGCGCCGAAGTGATGAAGTTCTTCGACTGGGCTTTCAAGAACGGCAAGGGCATGGCTTCTGAGCTCGACTATGTGGCACTCCCCGACTCGCTGACCAACCAGATCCGCACCCGCGTCTGGTCTCTCATCAACAACAAGTGATGGTTGTCTTTTGGGCCTGCTGATGCAGGCCCTGAACCACCGGCGCCTGGGTTGGGTGCCGGTGGTTTATTGTTCCCTTCTGGCTTAATCGGGGATCCTGTATGCCTACCGCTGCGACCATGAACCCGTCACATTCCTCCTCTCCTTCTGCTGATCTGCCCAGTGCCTCCATGGTGGCTGTGGCCAAGAAACAGCGCCTGCAAGACGCCATCTTTCACCGCCTGACGCAGTCTTTTTCACTGCTGGTGCTGGTGGCCTTGGTGGGTATCATCGTCTCGCTGTTCATCAACGCTTGGCCCACGTTTGCCAAGTTTGGTGCCCACTTCCTCTGGTATGTTGAGTGGGACATCGTCAACGAAGAATTTGGTGCCGCGATTTCCATCGTCGGTACCGTGCTCAGCGCCGGTATTGCCCTGCTGCTGGCGGTGCCACTGGCTTTCGGTATTGCGGTCTTCCTGACCGAAACCTGCCCCGTCTGGTTGCGCCGCCCGCTGGGCACCGCCATCGAGCTGTTGGCGGCGGTGCCGTCCATCATCTACGGCATGTTCGGCCTGTTTGTGTTTGCCCCGTTTTATGCCGATTTCTTGCAAGTGCCCTTGCAATCGGTACTGGGCGGCATGCCACTGGTGGGCTGGCTGTTTGGCGGTGCCACCAACGGCCTGGGCATCCTGGCGGCCGGCATCATCCTGGCCTTTATGGTGCTGCCTTTTGTGGCGGCGGTGATGCGCGATGTGTTTGAAATCACGCCTCCCATCCTGCGAGAGTCGGCCTACGGCCTGGGTTGCACCACCTGGGAAGTGGTGCGCAAGGTGGTGCTGCCCTACACCCAGAAGGGTGTGATCGGCGGCATCATGCTGGGTATGGGTCGCGCGCTGGGCGAGACCATGGCGGTCACCTTCGTGATCGGCAACGCCAACCGCATGCCCACCTCGCTGTTCTCGCCAGGTACCTCGATCGCCTCGGTGTTGGCCAACGAGTTCGGTGAAGCCGAGGGCCTGCACTTCAACACCTTGTTTGCCCTGGGTTTCCTGTTGTTCTGCATCACCTTTGTGGTGCTGGCGATGGCCAAGTGGCTGATCATCCGAGCTGAAAAGGCCAAGGGCACCTGAAGCCAGGCGCTTCATCTCCCCCCAGCCTTACTTCAAGAGCAACACCATGCAAATGAACACCTCTCCCTTGTACCGCAGCCGCCAGCGCACCAATCTGATTGGCTTGACGCTGTCGATGGCTGCCATGACACTGGGCCTGATCGCCCTGCTGTGGATCCTGTTCGTGCTGTTCTCCAACGGCTTGGCCGCGCTGGAACTCAGCCTGTTCACCCAGGACACGCCCGCTCCCGGCTCTGAAGGCGGCGGTTTGCGCAACGCCATTGTCGGCAGCCTGATGATCGTGGGCTTGGCGGTGCTGGTGTCCACACCCATCGGCATCCTGGCCGGTATCTATCTCACCGAGTACGGCGACACCAGCAAAACGGCCGAATTCACCCGCTTTGTGACCGACATCATGCTGTCGGCCCCATCCATCGTGCTGGGCCTGTTTGTGTATGCGATTGCGGTGGCCACCGTGGGCAATTTCTCGGGTTACGCTGGGACCTTAGCCCTCGCGCTGATTGCGGTGCCGGTGGTGATGCGCACCACCGAAAACATGTTGCGCCTGGTGCCCGGCAGCCTGCGCGAGGCGGCATTTGCCCTGGGTGCGCCACGCTGGAAAGTGGCCACCATGGTCTCGCTCCGCGCGGCCAAGAGCGGCGTGATCACCGGCCTGCTGCTGGCCATCGCGCGCATCAGCGGCGAGACCGCACCTTTGCTGTTCACGGCGCTCAACAACCAGTTTTTCAGCACCGACATGGGCGCACCGATGGCCAACCTGCCGGTGGTGATCTTCCAGTTTGCGATGAGCCCTTACGAAAACTGGATCAACCTGGCCTGGGGCGGCGCACTGCTGATCACCCTCGCAGTGTTGGCCCTGAACATCATGGCCCGCGTGCTTTTCCGCGAAAAAGTGCGCGCCTGATCTGTATCCCCTTTTTTGAGTCTGGAAAACATCATGAACGTTACTGCCATGGCCACAGCTCCTGCAGCATCTGCCGCCCCTTTGAAGAACGCGCTGGAAGTTCGCAACCTGAACTTTTATTACGGCAAGTTCTTGGGTCTGAAAAACGTGAATCTGGACGTTGCAGAACGCAAGGTCACCGCTTTCATTGGCCCTTCGGGTTGCGGCAAGTCCACCTTGCTGCGCGCGCTCAACCGCATGTACAGCCTGTACCCGGGGCAACGCGCCGAGGGTGAAATCAACTTCTACGGCCAGAACATTCTGGACCCCAAGCAGGACTTGAACCTGCTGCGCGCCCGCATCGGCATGGTGTTCCAGAAGCCCACACCGTTCCCCATGACCATTTACGACAACATCGCTTTTGGCGTGAAGCTCTACGAGAACCTCAGCAAGAGCGAGATGGACGACCGCGTGGAATGGGCGCTGACCAAGTCTGCACTGTGGAACGAGGTGAAAGACAAGCTGGGCCAGAACGGCATGAGCCTCTCGGGTGGTCAGCAACAGCGCCTTTGTATTGCGCGCAGCGTGGCGGTCAAGCCCTCCATCTTGTTGCTGGACGAGCCGACTTCGGCGCTGGACCCGATCTCCACCGGCAAGGTGGAAGAGCTGGTGCACGAACTCAAGAACGACTACACGATCGCCATCGTGACCCACAACATGCAGCAGGCGGCCCGTTGCAGCGACTTCACCGCCTACATGTACCTGGGCGAACTGATCGAATTCGGTGCCACCGAACAGATTTTCTTCAAGCCCACCAAGACCGAAACAGAGGACTACATCACCGGCCGTTTCGGCTGATGTTTCCCACGCCGTTGTTCAAACGGCACCGAGTCACGATCACGGCGATGGCGCCAACCGATAATTTTGGAGTTCTCCATGGGCGATAAACACATATCCAGTCAGTTCGATGCCGAACTCAATTCCATTTCCACCCATGTTCTGGAGATGGGCGGTCTGGTCGAGTCGCAGTTGCACCAGGCGGTGTATGCGCTGATCCACATGAGCGTGGAGACGGCCGATCAGGTGCTCGAAGGCGAGCAGCGCATCAACCAGATGGAAGTGAACATCGATCACGAGATCATTTCCACCATCGGGCGCCGTCAACCCACCGCGCGTGACCTGCGTTTTCTGATGGCCATCTCGCGCACCACTCAGAACCTGGAGCGCGCTGGTGACGAGATCGCCCGCATCGCACGCATGGTCAAGTCCATCGTTGAAAGCGGCTCGCCCCGTTCACTGCCTGTGTCTGAGCTTCGCCTGGCCGCAGACTTGGCCGCCGGTCTGCTGCGCAAGACGCTGGACGCCTTTGCCCGGCTCGACACCGGCATGGCCCTGGCGATCATGAAGGACGACAACGCCATTGATGTGGAATACGATGGCTTTCTGCGCAAGCTGGTGACCTACATGATGGAAGACCCGCGCACCATCTCGCCCAGCCTGAACTTGCTGTTCCTGGCAAAGTCGCTGGAACGCGTGGGTGACCATGCCAAGAACATCGCCGAGCAGGTGATTTTTGTGGTCAAGGGTGAGGACGTACGGCACACGTCCATGGAACAAGTGGAGTCCATGGTCGGATGAGCCGGAGACAGCAACCATGAGAAAACTCCCGCGCGTGCTCGTGGTGGAGGACGAGCCTGCCATTGCGGAACTGATCGCGGTGAATCTGCGGCACAACGGTTTTGCACCCACCGTGGTTTTTGATGGCGCGGCTGCGCAGCGCGAAGTGGACGCCGTGCTCCCCGACGTGATCCTGCTGGACTGGATGTTGCCTGGCGAGAGCGGGGCGTCGCTCGCACGCCAGTGGCGCAAGCAAGAGCGCACGAAGACGGTGCCCATTTTGATGTTGACCGCGCGCAGCGACGAGTCGGACAAGGTGCAGGGTCTGGACGCTGGCGCTGACGACTACATCACCAAGCCCTTTTCCACCCAGGAGTTGCTCGCACGCATCCGTGCGGTGCTGCGTCGGCGCGCGCCCGAGATCGTCAACGACTCGGTGCAGGTCGGTGAGTTGGTGCTGGATGCGGGCACTTACCGCGTGAGTTACCGAGGTCAGGAACTCAAGGTGGGTCCGACGGAATTCAAACTGCTGCATTACCTGATGAAACACGCGGAACGGGTGCACACCCGTGGTACGCTGCTCGACAAGAT
>DAIOEI010000215.1:0-4768 GCA_036746335.1 Hydrogenophaga sp.
AGGTCTTTCTCAATGATCTGGCGCAGGAAGTTGGAGACCTTGGCTTCGCCCTCGGCGGCTGGGGCGGCGGGGTGTTTGTTGTCGGCTGTCATGGTGGTGTGAAAAGGGGTTTGTGCATTCTAGGGCGGCGCCTTCGGCGCTATCATGGGCTTTGTCTTTTGCAGGCCCTTTTGATGAAGCCTTCCACCGCCCTCCATGCCCACCGCGCGGCCGTTCGCCGGGTGGTTGAGGCGCACCGCGCTTGCAATGCGCGGGTGTTTGGCTCGGTGGTGGCCGGTCAGGATACCGACGGCAGCGATCTGGATTTGCTGATCGACCCGACGCCGGAAACGAGCCTGATGGACGTGGCGGCCATTCAGGTGGAGCTGGAGCGGTTGCTCGGCGTGCCGGTGGATGTGTTGACGCCCAATGCTTTGCCCGCGAGTTTTCGGCAAGCGGTTTTGCAGCAGGCTGTGCCGGTATGAACAAATCGGGGCGGGTGTCCGACTACTTGGGGCACATCTTGCAAGCCATTGCGCGCATTGAGCGGCATACGCTGGGAGTCGACGCACCGGGCTTCACTTCCAGCGAACTGATCCAAGATGCCGTCATCCGCAACCTTGAGGTGATTGGCGAGGCGGCCAACAACATCCAGCGGGTGGACCCGGCTTTCACGGCAGCACACCCCGAAGTGCCTTGGGCGGTGATGTACGCCATGCGCAACCGGCTCACCCATGGCTACGACACGGTGGACCTCGTCATGGTGTGGAAGGTGGTTGAGCGCGATCTGCCGTTTCTCAAGACGCAAATCGCAGCACTGAGCGCGTGAACGCTCTGGGTCAGAGATCCAAAACCAGCGTTTGGTTGGTCTGCGCGATGGCGCGAAAGCCCGCGCTGATGCGTTCATCCGCTGACACTTCTTGCCAGAACCGCAGCGCCAGCTCGCGCGCCCGGGGCCAGACGGGCAGGGTGTGCACCGTGGGGCGGGGCGGCTGGGCGGCAAAGTCGCGTGGGACGACTTCGCCCGCCACCGGGGCGTAAAGCATGGGCAGCATGTCGTAGGCGGGGGCCAGGCGCCAGCGGTGGTCGCGCAGCAGCAGCGAGAGGTTGCCGTGGTGGCGGTCGGTGTTGGCAATGAGGGCGCCAAAGGCGTCGAGCAGGGTGATGGTGGCCACGTCGTCCGCGCTCAGGCGCTCGGGCCCGGCGCGGTCAGAGCGCTGGGCGGTGTCGACCCAGTTGGTGCCCTGGCCGATGTATTGGCGGTCGTACACCTCCAGCGAGACCATGCCCACGCGGCCGCCCTGGGGCGTGCGGTCGAAGCGGCGGCTTTCCAGGAAGACGCGGCCTTGCGCTTGCACGATGTCGGTAGCGGCGGCGGCCAGCCCGGCCTGGGCCAGGGTGTGCAGCGCCAGCGCTTCGCAGACGAGCAGGTCGCGCCAGCGCTGGCTGGCGGCGCTGTCGTCGGCCGGGGAGAACTTGACGAGCACGGGGTGGCCGCTGCGCACGGCGCTGAATTTGGGCTGCTCGCCGCCCGCGCTGGAGCCGGCAGTGGCTTCGCCCAGGGCCTGGGCGGCCAGGGCGGGGTATTGCGCGGCCGGGTCGGTGACCACCGGGGCGGCGCTGCGCTGGGGCGCGGGCAGGGCGTGGTAGCGGTCAAAGGCGGCTGCGCCGACGATGAGGTTGCCGGGCAGGTCTTCGCCCGCGTGGACGAGGGCTTTGAGGATGTGGTCGTCGCTCCAGTGGCCGATCTGGGCGGGCAGTTGCAGGGCGGCGTGTTGCTGCGGAAAGTGGCGCCCGAGGAAGCCCTGGGGCCGCATGTCGTACAAAAACCAGGGCAGGCTGTCGTGAAAGGCGCTCTGGCCGTGGGCGGGGTCGGCCTCGTCCATCCAGAAGCCGCCCCCGGCCAGGGGGTGCAGCGTGCCAAAGGGCTGCACCTCGCCGCTGGCTTGCACCACATGGATGGGTACTTGGCGGCCCACGCCGGGTACCTCGCGCGGCAGCAGGTAGCGCCGGGCGCGCGCCGCGCCCACGGCCACCACCTGAGCGCCTGCGAGCAGCGGCCCGAGCCAGCGCGAGAGGGTGGGCTGGCTGATGCCCAGGCGCTGCTGCAGTTCGGGGCCGCTGGCATGGCCGCCGAGCTGGCGCAGGGCGGTGAGCAGGTTGCTGGGGGGCTGGGGGGGTGTCATGAATGAATTATCGGATGGATAAACTCTGAATTTTTGCCTGTGTGTATCGGATATGTCTTTGTTTTTATGAAGATTTTGAAATATTGACGCGCATGAGCTTGGTGATTTTGTGCATGGATAGAGTTTCACAATGCCCGAGCCTTTGTGGCAGAAAGCACAGCGCGCGGGCCCGGGGGCGTATCGCAGCGGGGGCGCTTTCGGTTATGGTTCTGGGATTCACCGATTTGCTTACAAATTTTCGTGCCGAGGATGGAGCCATGAATTCGAAGGACAACCCCGAAACGCTGATCATGGACGATCAGACCCGCTGGGAAGCCACCCAGGTGGAAGATGTGTTTTTGCCAGCGGTGCGGGTGCAGATCGGCTGGCGCGATCTGGAGGAGGCGGTGAACCGGGGGGCGGTGGTGCCTCAGCATGCACACGCGCTCTGGGCGGGTTGGGCAGCGCCCGGCAGCACCACGCGGGTCACCGCGCGGACGTCGGCCCCCAACTTCGAATCCACGCTGAGCCAGCAGCTTGACGAAGACAACGCGCCCGCTTCGGGCGGTGTGTTGCCCTATGCCATCGCGCTGGTGGTGGGCTTGGTGCTGGGGGCCGTTGGGGCCTGGCTGGCGCTGGGCTGAACAGCTACCGAGCCAATGCCGGGCCCGAGAGGGCACGCTGTCAGGTTGCTGTCGCCCATAAGGCCGGCTCAAAGGCTCGTTTCAAGGCTACTGCGGGTGTTGGCCGAGATTCCAGCGCCCGGGCAGTGCGCTTTGAAACGCGTTCCACGCAGGGGCCAGGGGCTTTATGGGTTGTTCCAAGGGTTGACCAGAGCAACGCCCGTATCGACAAAATCCGACACGTTGCGTGTCACCACGGTAAAACCGTGCTCCATAGCCGTGGCCGCGATCATCGCGTCGCGTTCTGAGCGCGGATCTGGAACGTGCAGCGAAGCGCACACGGGCGCGGTTGTCTCTGTGAACGGCAAAATTCGGCCCGCGAACGCCACGCGCACGCCAGAAAGCCAAGCGCGCAGCGCGCTGCCCTGAGGGGGCGTTCGACGTTCGAGTACCCGGATGCCGTTCTCCAACTCCAAAATGGAAATGGCCGACAGGAAAAGCCGACTGCTCGGTTGACCAGCGGCCCAGATCCTCACCTGAGCAGACTGGTTGGGCTTGCCATGGCGCAGCTCGGAAATGACGTTGGTATCCAGCACGAACATGAGCGCCCTCAGTCGAAGGAAGCACCAGGGAGCTGGACATTCAAACGAGGGGGATCGAACTCGACGCCATTCCCAGCAGGAATGCCATCCATGATGTCCAGAAGCGACGGTTCGTTCTGACCTGTGATGCGGAAGTAGTCGTCGATTTTGAGCAGCGCAAAAGCAGGGCGGCCACGGTCAGTGATGAACACCGGGCCGTCAGCCGTTGCGCGTTTGGCCGCCGACACATCGCGTGTGAAGTCACGGCTGGAGAACGTATGGATGCTCATGTTGACCTCCACGATTTCGAGAATGTTTGTATGTTACGACATGCTCGCTTTCGGGTCAATTCGGCCAAGAGGCACGAGCGAGGCAAGCGCCTAGCTCTTGCCCTTGGTTGCGATGGGCGACTGCTACCTTGATAGCGAGAGGGCATAAAAAAGCCGCTCCGGCTGGAGCGGCTTTTGTGTGGCGGTGCCGGTTCAGTAGGTCAGGTTCAGCTGGAGCACGGCGGTGGTGCCGCTGACTTCGTTGCCCACGATCAGCAGGGGCTTGCCGTTGGGCGAGTCTTTGGCTGGCACAAACACCAGGCCTTCGGGGCCCAGGTCGCCGATGTCGGCCAACCGACCGGCCGCAGCCTCGTCTTTCGGGTTCTTGAGCCAGTCTTCGCGCGGGTTGAGGTAGTCCACGCGGAAGGGGGCCTGCGGGTTGGTGATGTCGTACACCAGCACGCCGCCCATGCGCTCCAGGCCGATGAACGCGAATGTCTTGGCGCCGATGGTGCCAATGGCCACACCTTCGGGCTCGGGGCCCTTGGCGTCGCTGCGGCTGTCTTTGGCATCGCCTTCGTTGTGGCCGCTGTTGAAGAAGTCGGCGCAAGGAATGTTGCGCGCGCTGCCCAGCTTGCAGTCGTCGCTGGCGAGGAATTTCTCGAACTCGGCGCCGGAATCCCAGACCAGACCGCCGTTTTCGTCCCAGATGCTCAAGGAGCGGGCGCCGTAGCTGTAGAGCTTGTCGTACATCAGGCGGTTGCCGGTGGGGTCTTCCGCACCAGCGGCGGAAAACAGCTTGGGCGAGCCGTCGGCGTTGGTCTGGTAGCCCATGGTCCAGGTGATGTTCAGGCGGCCGAGCTGCTCGTCTTTGCGGCAGTCTTTGGGGTCGCCGGCAATGGCGCCGCAGTAACCGAAGGTGGCGGGGTTGAGCAGGCCGCCAGCGGCCAGGGCACTGAGCTGCGGGGGCAGGTCGTCACCGGCGCGGCCGGCCCAGCCGCTTTTGTTGATCAGGTGCTTGACGCGGAACTCTTCAACGAAGCCTTTGCTGGCGACAGCGGGTGGTTTGCCGTCTTTGCCGCCCCAATAGGCGTCGTTGTCTTCGCCCCAGGCGCGGGCGTCGCCCTCGTTGGCGGTGACCAGGTAGGTCT
>DAIOEI010000216.1:0-4757 GCA_036746335.1 Hydrogenophaga sp.
GAGCGCCGGTCAACCCACGAGCATCTTCGGACCTTGCGGGCTGCAAGCCGCTTTCGGGCATCAGAACATAGCTGCAACCCTCATCCAGCGGCGACAGAGAGCTGCTTTCTTGCGCAAGGTCCGGCAGCAGGCCCACATCGCGCAAAAGCAGCAACTCGAAGGCACGCAAGATCAGCTGTTGCGCATCTCCGCGCTCGGCCAACAGCTGGACCGCCAGTGCGTAATGGTCGAACAAGGCGGCGTGTGGGTCGTCGCGGGCCAACAGACGCATCAGCAGCTCGTTGAGATAAGCACCCGAGATCAGCGCCTCGCCGGTGGGCATCACGTGACCGCCCTGCCATTGCGCCGACTTGAGTGTGCGCACTTCGGCGTCCCCACCCCAACCCAAGTGCAAGGGCTGCAGCGGCAGCAGCACCGGGCGAAATTGCGATGTGGGCCGCTTGACCCCTTTGGCCACCAGCGCCACGCGGCCGTGGTGGCGGGTGAACACCTCCAGAATGAGACTGGACTCGCTCCAGTCGTAGCGGTGCAGGACGAAGGCGGGCTCTTCAGACGTCCGCTTGCTCATCACACATCACAAGCAAAGCCAAACCAGTGCAACCCCAAGGTGGAGCGGCGGTCCGAGGCGCGGCTACGCACAGCGACACTGGGCATCATTCATAGCCGAAAGACCGCACACGTGCGTCATCGTCTGCCCAGCCGGAACGCACCTTGACCCACAGTTCCAGGAACACTTTGCAATCCCAGATTTTTTCCAACTCCTGGCGCGCCTCGGTTCCAATCCGTTTGAGCTTTTCCCCGCCTTCCCCAATCACCATGCCCTTGTGGCCGTCGCGCTCCACGACGATCGTGGCAGCAATCCGTTTGAGCTGGCCTTCCTCTTCGAATTTGTCAATGATCACCGTCGAGGTGTAGGGCAGCTCATCTCCCGTCAGCCTAAACAGCTTCTCTCGCACCATCTCCGCAGCCATGAAACGTTCACTGCGATCGGTCAGTTCCTCGGGGTCGTGCATCCAGGCCTGCTGAGGCAGGTACTTCGCGCAAATGGTGAACAAGCGCTGTATATCCTTGGGCGCCTTGGCCGACATCGGGACAAACTCAGCGAAATTGCGGCGCTCCTGCATGGACCGCAGCCAGGGCGCCAGCTCTGCCCGGCGCAAGACGAGGTCAAATTTGTTGGCCAGCAATATGACTGGTATGTGCGTGGGCAGCAAATCCAGCACTTTGGCATCGGCCAGACTGAAACGGCCAGCCTCCACCACAAAGAGGATCAGGTCCACATCAGCCACGGCACCGATCACTGTTTTGTTCAACGAGCGGTTGAGCGAGTTACCGTGACGCGTCTGGAATCCGGGCGTGTCGACAAAAACGAACTGGTGGGCTCCTTCTGTGCGGTAACCGGTGATGCGGTGGCGCGTGGTTTGCGCTTTGCGCGAAGTGATGCTGATTTTCTGACCCACAAGTGCATTGAGCAAGGTGGACTTGCCCACGTTGGGCTTGCCGACGATCGCCACAAAACCGCGGTGCTGATCCGAGGGATCGACCTGGGCACGGCTTTCTGCAGGGCTGGCATCCTGGCTCGCCTCGGCTGCCAAGCTGACTTTGCCCAAGGCCCGCGCCAGCATCGCGTCGAGCTCGTCATTGGCAGGGGGTGCTGGCGGCGGGGTTTTGGGTGGTCGGGCCATGGGGTGCTGCGGTTCAAAAAACGATGGAAGTCGGGATCGGATCAGTTGATGGTGAACGAGGTCGAATCGGCAGTGCCCTGAAGGTTCTGCAGCATGGCCGCTGCAGCCGCCTGCTCGCCAGCACGGCGCGAAGCGCCAATACCGCGCTCGCTGTGCCCGGTTTCCTGCACCGTGCATTCCACATCAAAGGTCTGTTTGTGGGCTTCACCCAGCGTGGCCACAACGCGGTAGACAGGCAGTTTCATTTTGCGCGCCTGCAACCACTCCTGCAATTCGGTTTTGGGGTCTTTGCCCATGGCGCTCATCTGTGCGCTGAGTTCTACACCGGCATACAAGCGCCGTACCAATGCGTTGGATTGCTCGAAACCAGCGTCCAGGTACACCGCCCCAATCACGGCTTCGAGGGCATCAGCGAGGATGGACGGCCGTTTGTGTCCACCGGAGCGCTTTTCTCCATCACCCAGTCGCAGACAGGCGGACAGCCCCAGGGCGGAGGCAATCTGGAACAAAGTGTCTTGCTTGACGAGATTGGCCCGAATACGGGAGAGATCACCCTCAGGCAATTGTCCCAGGCGCTCAAACAGCAGACTTGAGATGGCCAGATTGAGCACCGAGTCGCCCAGAAACTCCAGCCTCTCGTTGTGGTCGCTGCTGAAACTGCGGTGCGTCAGCGCCTGCTCCAGCAAGCGCGATCGGGCAAAACGCACCTGGAGGCGCTGCTGCAGCGCCATCAACTCTGGGCTCAAACGTTCGGGGCGCAGCACGCGCCCTTCCCACATGGTCTGATCACTTGGAAGAGCCCGAGTACTTGAACACCAGATAAGCCGGGCCCAGGAAATGGACTTCCCGGGCATAGTCGAAAGACACCACCACCCGATCGCCCTGTTTGCTCACTTCCAGGTCTTTGCCCGAGATGGTGCTGATGTTGTCAATCTGAGCAGCCCGGTCAAAAATGCTGCGCACCTCTGCCACAGTGGATCCGGCAGATGCTTTTTGAACCGCCTTCTCGACCGCCATGAACTCGATGTAGGTCGGAACAAACTGTGCGAACCGAACGCCTGCAAAGGCCAGAACAATGCCCACAAACAAAAGACCGACAAAGGTCAGGCCCCGCTGGTGCTTTCTAGTAGCCATGTGTTGATCCTCCTGAAAAATCCCTGTTACTCAAACGATCCGATGCGCCCGAAGTCGCCGAAATTCATCCACACAAAGAATGCCTTGCCGACGATGTGGGACTCCGGCACAAAACCCCAATAGCGGGAATCGAGCGAATCATCCCGATTGTCGCCCATCATGAAGTAATGTCCTTGCGGTACCTTGCAGACAACGCCTTCAACCGAGTAGCGGCACTGGTCGGCGAACGGGAAGGCGGCCGATCCAGCCACAAACGCTGGCCGATCGTCATCGTTCAGAACCTTGTACTGCCGATCGTCCAAGGTTTCCGAGAACTGCTTGGAATAGCGCATGCGGCCTGGGTCAAAAAACTCTGGCTGCACCTGCCTGGGCACCGCTTGCCCGTTCAGATACAACTGTTTGTTCAGGTAACCCACTTCATCACCAGGCACCCCAACAACACGCTTGATGTAGTCCAGGCTGGGCTGCGGCGGGTAGCGAAACACCATCACATCCCCTCGCTGAGGCTCGTTGTTGTCCACCAGCTTGGTGTTGAAGACGGGCAGGCGCAGGCCGTAGTGGAATTTGTTGACCAAGATCAGATCACCGACCCGCAGCGTCGGAATCATGGAACCTGAAGGTATTTTGAAGGGTTCGAACAGAAAGCTGCGCAGCACAAAAACAGCCAAGACGACCGGAAACAGGCCTGCTGTCCAGTCAAGCCACCACGGCTGGGCCAGCAGCCGCTGGCGGGTGGTCTCTTCGAAATTGAGATCCACCTGGTTGATGCCTTGCAAAGCCAAGGCATCGCGCCGGGACTGCACTTGCGAAGCGGCTCTTTGCACTGCAGCCTGCCGAGCGGGCAAAAAGTACAGGCGTTCGGCCAGCCAGTACAAGCCGGTGATGACCGTGGCAACCATGAGCAACAGGGCAAAGTTGCCCTCGATGGCGCCAAAGAAGAATGCTGCCGCATAAGCGGCGAAGATCGCCAGAATGACTGCCGTGATGGCTCCCATGGCGTTCTGCATCACTCGTCCACCTGCAAAATGGCAAGAAATGCCTCTTGGGGCACTTCGACCGAACCAATCTGTTTCATGCGCTTCTTGCCTGCCTTCTGCTTTTCAAGGAGTTTGCGTTTGCGGGTGATGTCACCCCCATAGCATTTTGCCAGCACGTTCTTGCGCAGCGCCTTGATGGTCTCGCGCGCTATGACGTTGCCACCGATCGCTGCCTGAATGGCCACGTCAAACTGCTGACGGCTGATGATCTCCCGCATCTTGGCGGCCACCGCACGACCACGGTACTGCGACTGGCTGCGGTGCACGATGATGGACAGTGCGTCCACCTTTTCGCCGTTGAGGAGGATGTCCACCTTCACCACGTCGGAGGCACGGTACTCCTTGAACTCATAGTCCATGGAAGCGTATCCACGGCTGACCGACTTGAGTTTGTCAAAGAAGTCCAGCACGATCTCGCCCAGCGGCATGTCGTAGGTCAGCATGACCTGCTTGCCGTGGTAAGCCATATTCAGCTGCATGCCGCGCTTCTGGTTGGCCAGCGTCATGACCGCGCCCACGTACTCCTGCGGCATGTACAGATGTACCGTCACAATGGGTTCGCGGATCTCTTCGATGCGGCCGATATCGGGCATCTTGGACGGGTTCTCTACCTGGATGACCTCCCCTCCACCCTTGACCACTTCGTAGACCACACTCGGCGCCGTCGTGATGAGGTCCTGGTCGAACTCCCGCTCCAAACGTTCCTGCACGATCTCCATGTGCAGCAGACCCAGAAAGCCGCAGCGGAAGCCAAACCCCAGCGCTTGTGACACCTCGGGTTCGTAATGCAGCGCTGCATCGTTGAGCTTGAGTTTTTCCAGCGCGTCGCGCAGCGCGTCGTACTCGCTTGCCTCGGTGGGGTACAGACCGGCAAACACCTGCGGTTGCACTTCCTTGAAGC